>NZ_JAZGJN010000286.1:0-109879 GCF_038085095.1 Photorhabdus sp. P32
CTACAATGCTTATTATAAAAAAATAAATTTATCTTCTAATTTATCAATTTTAGAACAAAACTTGGAAAAAGATAGAATTATACAATTAGTGGGAAACAATGGTAGTGGTAAAACCTTTCTTCTTAAGAAATTATCTGAAATAAAAGGATACATATATATAGATCATAATTTTGATTCCTATTTAGCAAACGATAGATTTTTAGATTACCTCAACAACTCGAATTCAGATGTGATTATATTTGATGAATTTGATTGCAGGAAATTAATAAATAGAATTGATAAAAATAAGAAAATAATCGTTGTCTCACATATGGAAACTATTGGTTCAAGATTGGACATTAGCGAGGTGGTATAAAAAGGTTGGTTGCAATTTAAATTATGTTGAATTGGCTGACCGAAATAGGATCAGCAAGTATTATTATATCAGGAGTTGCCTTAAGATTTACTAAGATTGGTGACAGATATGGAATCGAAAACGGTTGCGAGTGAGTGATCGTTTTTACCGCCTTGCAGCAAGGTTTTACCGTGTTATCATCAACGGATGGCTCAGAAACCATGCCACAATTTCACGCATAACGATGAGATATGACAAAATGACCGATAAACTAACCTCCCTGCGTAAACTGACAACAGTCGTGGCAGATACCGGGGATATTGCGGCGATGAAACTTTATCAGCCACAAGATGCGACAACTAACCCATCTCTGATCCTTAACGCTGCACAGATTCCTGAATACCGTAAATTAATTGATGAAGCAATTGCGTGGGCGCGCGAACAGAGCGATTCCCACGAGCAGCAGATTATGGATGCGAGTGATAAACTGGCGGTAAATATTGGCTTGGAAATTCTTAAACTGATCCCCGGCCGTATTTCGACGGAAGTTGACGCCCGTTTGTCTTATGACACCGAACGCAGTGTTGCTAAAGCTAAGCGCCTGATTAAGTTGTATAACGAGGCAGGTATCAGCAATGATCGGATTCTGATCAAATTGGCTTCAACCTGGCAGGGTATCCGCGCGGCTGAACAGTTAGAAAAAGAAGGGATTAACTGTAACCTGACGCTACTGTTCTCCTTTGCTCAGGCGCGTGCTTGTGCGGAAGCCGGGGTTTATCTGATTTCGCCATTCGTTGGCCGTATCCTTGACTGGCATAAAGCGAACAGCGATCAGAAAGAGTTCGCTCCACACGAAGATCCCGGCGTCATTTCTGTGACTGAAATCTACCAATACTATAAACAACACGGCTATAACACGGTGGTTATGGGAGCAAGTTTCCGTAACGCTGGTGAGATTTTGGAATTGGCCGGTTGTGACCGTTTGACTATTGCCCCTGCGCTGTTGAAAGAGTTGTCTGAAGCTCAGGGCGAAGTTGAACGTAAACTGGGTTATTCCGGTGAAATTAAAGCGCGTCCAGAGCCATTGAATGAAGCTCAGTTCTACTGGGAACATCATCAGGATGCAATGGCGACAGAAAAACTGGCGGATGGTATCCGTAAATTTGCTATTGATCAGGGCAAACTTGAGAAGATGATCGCTGATCTGTTGTAATGATAGGCGATAAACTATTCTTTTAGCTTTAAAGGCGGCATAATTGGCCGCCTTTTTGCTATTTAGTTAATTGTGTTAATTGAGGTTTGTATGAATGAATTGCGTATTGGCTTGGTATCCGTCTCTGATCGTGCATCAAGCGGTGTTTATCAGGACAAAGGGATTCCGGCATTGGAAGAGTGGCTGAAAAGTGCGATTACTACCCCTTTTCAGATAGAGACTCGCCTGATCCCGGATGAGCAGATCATCATTGAACAAACCTTGTGTGAGTTGGTGGATGAAATCGGTTGTCATCTGGTTTTGACTACTGGTGGAACGGGTCCGGCACGCCGAGATGTGACGCCTGATGCCACATTAGCGGTTGCAGACCGTGAAATGCCGGGCTATGGCGAACAGATGCGTCAGATTAGTTTGCAATTTGTTCCAACGGCAATTTTATCCCGTCAGGTTGGCGTTATCCGCAAGCAGTCTCTTATCTTGAATTTGCCGGGGCAACCAAAAGCAATCGCAGAAACGCTAGAAGGCTTGAAAGACGAAAATGGCAACGTTCTGGTATCCGGCATTTTTGCCAGCGTGCCGTATTGTATTCAATTGCTGGATGGCCCATATGTGGAAACCGATGATAAGGTAGTCGCGGCTTTTAGGCCGAAGAGTGCTCGGCGTTGAATGAATTTATCGAATTAATGGCTTCCTGAATGTGCCCGCTAATAATGATTTGGTAAGAAACGTCGGCCTTATTATGACCGCCTCTATTAATAGAGGCGGTCAAAGAAACTGACTACCAGAAAACAACGTACAATACCGCCAGAATGATCATAATGGCATAAGATGCAATATTAAAACTGCGGCCCGTAGCAAACATAGATGAAACTAATACAATGCCTTTAGGATCATCGTCATTAGTCGATGTACTTAAACTCGTGAATGCAATAACCACCAGTGTAAAAAGTAAGGTATAGAGCATTTGATCCATAAATGGCATCGAAAATGGCATAAATTTCAGGAATAAAGCAAAAGGTATCGATAATACTACACCAATTATCGCTCCTTTACTGGTTGTTTTTTTCCAGAACAGACCAAGTAAAAATACGGCTAAAATACCGGGGCTGACAAGGCCGGTATATTCCTGAATATATTGGAATGCTTGGTTAATGCCGCCAAGCATTGGCGCAACAAAACAGGCGATAATTAGGGCAATAACGGCAGAAATACGGCCAACATTAACCAGTTTGTGGTCGCTTGAGTCAGGTGCAATATATTCCCGATAAATGTCCATCGTGAAAATGGTGGCGGTCGAATTTAACATTGATGCTAATGATGAAACGATAGCGGCTGCTAATGCGGCAAATACGATACCTTTGAAACCGACAGGTAGAAATTGGGTTAACCACGGATAAGCTTTATCTGCGTGCGTTGCATCAGGTATGTTGTTTAGTGCAAGGTCGCCTAAACCGGCCATTAATTCAGGGGATGTTGTGATCACGTAAGCGGCAATGCCCGGCACAACAACCAAGAAAGGCAGAATGAGTTTCAGAAAAGCGGCGAAAACAATTCCTTTCTGCGCTTCCTGCACTGACTTGGCAGCAAGAGTACGCTGAATAATGTATTGGTTGAAGCCCCAATAATAGAGGTTAGCAACCCATAAACCGCCAATCAATACAGCAATACCAGGCAAGTTTATGAATTGAGGGTTACTTTTATCCAAAATCATTTTAAAGTGTTCTGGCGCTGCATCAGCCATTTTTGCAAATCCGGCCATCATGCCGTCGCTACCGCCAATATAGCTGATAGCGATAAATGTTGTGAGTAATCCGCCTAATATCAGGAAGAAGACTTGAATAACATCAGTCCAAACGATAGCCGAGAGGCCGCCGTAAATAGAATAAATCAGGGCAAAAATGGCAAGCCCAATAATCGAATAGATCAATGGAATATTCAGAATAGTTTCAAGCGCTAAGCCACCTAAATAAAGCACAGAGGTCAGATTGACGAAAATATAGAGTGAGATCCAGAACACGGCTAGGATGGCTTTTAAATTTTTATTAAACCGCTGTTCTACAAATTCGGGAATAGTATAAATGCCTTTCTCAATGAAAATGGGTAAGAAATATTTACCTACGATAATTAATGTAATTGCCGCCATCCATTCATAAGAAGCTATCGCTAAACCAATGGAATAACCGGAGCCGGACATGCCAATAAATTGCTCGGCAGAAATATTTGCCGCGATCAGCGAGGCGCCTATTGTCCACCAAGGTAAAGATTTACCCGCCAGGAAGTAATCTTCAGTGCTTTTATCTGATCCTTTTTTATCTCTGGATACCCAGAGTCCTACACTGATGATAATGGCGACATAGAATATAAATACCAATATATCTACCAAGCTTAAACCGTGTTCTATAGTGGACATGTTTCTTTTCCTGGCTAGTCTATTTGATACTGAATTGTAAACGTTACCATTTGGTGGGGATGTAATCAGAATCACAAAATTGTTATTAAATATCGTATTTGTAACTTATCTTAATTCTTAATAATTTGTTTTAATTAATAGATTAAGTAAATTTACTGTGATTTTTAACTCATGTTTGCAGAATATATCAAATATGAGCACTTTATCTCTCTTTTAGGTTTATATTTAAATTTTTTGTGTAATCGTTTACATTTGCGTGATTGATATCTCAGATTAGCATTAATGCCCGTTGTTAAACTGTGTTCAGCCTGAGTATTAATAAAGATTTTCATAATCGGTGTTGAAGAATATACCCAATGGATTTCAAGATGCATCGCGACGGCAAGGGAGCGAATCCCCGGGAGCATAGATAACTATGTGACCGGGGTGAGTGAGTGCAGCCAACAAAGAAGCAACTTGAAAGATGACGGGTATACAAAAAGTAGAGACTGCTATGCCTAATAATATTACATTCAATCCTGTTGAACATCCCCATCGTCGTTATAATCCGCTAACTGGGCAATGGGTTTTGGTCTCTCCTCATCGGATGAAACGGCCGTGGCGTGGGCAGGATGAGCAGCCATTGATAGACGATATCCCTAACTATGATCAGCGATGTTTTCTTTGCCCATCAAATGTACGTATTTCCGGTGATAAAAATCCTGCTTATCAAGGAACCTTTGTTTTTAATAATGATTTTTCGGCTTTAATGCCTGATTCACCTGATGTTCCCCAATCGTCTCACCCGTTATTTAAAATACAAGGAGTACGAGGATTAAGTCGTGTGATCTGTTTTTCTCCTGATCACAGTAAAACATTGCCGGAATTGTCAGTTGAACAAATTCGTCAATTGATTGATACCTGGAATGAACAACTTGAGATATTGGGTAAAGAGTATCTCTGGGTACAATTATTTGAAAATAAGGGCGAGATAATGGGGTGTTCTCAGCCTCATCCGCATGGACAAATTTGGGCGAATAGTTTTTTACCCAATGAAATTGAACGTAAAGATAAACAGCTACGTAACTATTATCAAGAAAATGGTTCCAATTTACTGATGGATTATGTTCAGGCTGAATTAGCTGATGGTGAACGGGTGGTGGTCGATACAACCCATTGGTTGGCAGTTGTGCCTTATTGGGCAGCATGGCCCTATGAAACTATGTTGTTACCAAAAGTTCATGTTCGTCGTATGAATGAATTAACGGATGAACAGCGCGATGATTTGGCTGTTGCGCTTAAAAAGCTGACGAGTTGTTATGACAACTTATTTCATAGCTCTTTTCCCTATTCGATGGGTTGGCATTTTGCACCGTTTTTTGAACAAGGCAGCGATATTGAACATTGGCAACTGCATGCACTTTTCTATCCGCCATTATTGCGATCGGCTACTGTGCGAAAATTTATGGTGGGCTATGAAATGTTTGCTGAAATACAACGTGATTTAACGGCAGAGCAAGCAGCTCAGTTTTTACGTGCGGTGGGTGATGTACATTATAAAGAGCAATAATGATAATTATCGTGCGGCTAATATCATATTTGAGAATAAGGTGATGAAAAATTTAATTAAGCGTGTTAAAGATGTTTTTGATTTAGTATTTCATTATATGCCGACACACATTATTCAAGCGCCCGGTCGAGTGAATTTAATTGGAGAGCACACGGATTATAATGATGGCTTTGTATTGCCCTGTGCTATTAATTACCAAATTGTGGCTGCTGCGGCGAAACGAGAAGATAATATTATTCGTGTTGTTTCGGTTGATTATGATAATAAGTTAGACGAATTTGATATTAGCCAATCTATTACATTTCATGAAAGTAATATGTGGGCTAATTATATTCGCGGTGTTGTAAAATGTCTGCTCAGTCGTGGGTATATATTTAACGGGGCAGATATTGTGGTAACCGGTAATGTGCCGCAAGGGGCGGGATTAAGTTCATCGGCTGCATTGGAAACAGTTATTGGTCAAACAATTAAGAATCTTTACCACTTAGCCATTAGCCAAACGGAAATTGCGTTAAATGGGCAACAAGCTGAAAATGAATTTGTCGGTTGTCATTGTGGCATTATGGATCAATTAATTTCCGCACAAGGTAAGAAAAATCATGCATTATTAATTGATTGTCGTCATTTAACCACGCAAGCGGTATCTATGCCGAAAGATATTGCGGTTATGATTATTAATTCAAATAAAAAACGGGAATTGGTTGGCAGTGAATATAATATTCGTCGGGCTCAATGCGAACAAGCTGCGGCATTATTTGAGGTTAACGCTTTGCGGGATGTGACATTAGATGAATTTGAAAAACGGAGTGTTGAGCTGGATAGCATCGTGGCTAAGCGTGCACGTCATGTCATCACAGAAAATGAACGTACACTTCTGGCAGCAAAAGCGTTGGCAGAGGGAGATATGCCATTAATCGCGGAACTTATGGCGCAATCACATCAGTCAATGCGTGATGATTTTGAAATTACCGTACCTGAAATTGATACCTTGGTTGATATTGTGCAGCAAGCCATTGGTAAACAGGGTGGAGTGAGAATGACCGGTGGTGGGTTTGGCGGTTGTGTGGTGGCTTTAGTTCCACAAACTTTGGTTGATGTGGTTAAGGCAGCGGTGGAACAACACTATTTTGCGTTGACGGGTTTGAAAGAGACTATTTATGTGTGTCAGGCTTCGGATGGTGCAAGTTTAGTTGAAACACGGTAGACAATAAAATGGCAGATGCTTATTTTGAATTATTGAACGCTTCAATGACACAAGATGTTGCCTGGGATGGAAAAAAAGCAAATCTTGTCTGCCTTGCCAATGCTTCGGGTTTTTCCATTGTGCTGATGGACATTGGCGCTTCGTGGCTGAGTTGCCGTGTACCTTTAAATGAAGAGAAAAGAGAAGTTTTACTGGGGATTGCTACCTTAAAAGACTTTTATACACAGACCAGCTATTTAGGTGCTACGGTGGGGCGATACGCTAACCGTATTGCAAATGGCTGTTTTAATCTTGATGGCAAAACTTATCAATTACAGGTCAATCAGGCGGGAAATTGTTTGCACGGTGGGATTGAGGGTTTTGATAAGCGGCGTTGGACAATCACCGCAAGAGATGCCTATTCAGTGAGTTTTACATTACGGTCACCAGATGGTGATCAAGGTTTTCCGGGTAATGTCGTTGTGACCGTTCGTTACGTATTAACCAATGATAATCACGTAATCGTGGATTATTCAGCCCATACAGATGCTGCGACGCCCATTAATTTGACTAATCACGCTTATTTTAATTTGTTGGGGGCGGACTCTGGAAAAACATGTTTATCGCATTGTTTAGAATTGAAAAGTGACGATTATTTACCGATCGATGAAAATGGCATTCCATTGGGCCAATTGGCTTCGGTTGATAATACGGGTTTTGATTTTCGAAAACCTAAAGTCATTAACAGTCACTTTATGCTGGATAAACAACAACAGATTGTAAATGGATACGATCATTCATTCTGGTTGCAAGCAGCCTGTTTGGATGCGAATCATGCAATTTCAGTCATCTCCCCCGATAAAGCAATCACAATGAAAATATTCACCACAAAACCGGCTGTGCAGTTTTATACAGGCAATTGGTTAAGTGGAACGCCTAATCGTGATGGTGGGCGATATGAGAACTATGCGGGAATGGCATTTGAGCCACAATTTTTACCGGATTCTCCCAACCATCCCGAATGGGTGCAAGAAAGCTGCATACTTCATCCTAACCAACGCTATAAGCATCGTACTTGTTATCAATTCGAAATCCATAATGCTGATTAAACCTCAAGTGACTTCGACGAGCATTGAACGTTGAAAAAAATAGGATAGCAATACGTTGATAACGGACTGGAAGAGGGAGGAGAAATAATTTGCCTTCTCCCAATCCACGATTTATTACGGTTTTATCTCGCCAATAGGCAGAATAGTGCGTCCATACTGTTCATTTAGTACTTCCGCCATTGCCAAATAAAATGCGCTGGCGCCACAAATTATCCCTTCATAACCGGCAATCGTCAGAAGAGCGGTATTGCCGGTAAAGTTGCCAATTGCTAACAGAGCGAACAACAGCGTCAGGCCGCCAAAGATAAACTGTAGCACGCGGTTAGCCTTGAAGGTGCCGAAGAACATAAACAGAGTAAACACACCCCACAGGCCAAGATATACCGCTAAATATTGGCTGCTGGCGGCTTCTGCCAGTCCCATCTTAGGCAGAAATAATAACCCGATTAGACTGAGCCAAAAGAATCCATAAGAGGTGAAAGCCGTTGCGGCAAAGGTATTGCCTTTCTTATATTCAAAAAGTCCTGCCAGTATTTGGGCCAGTCCGCCGTAGAAAATGCCCATACTCAGGACAACGGATGCCAGTGGGAAGAAACCTGCGTTATGCAGATTAAGCAGAATGGTTGTCATACCGAAGCCCATCAAACCTAAGGGGCCGGGATTAGCTAATTGATTAGCGCTCATAAGTCCTCTGAAAGAAAATCGCAAAAGTCATAAATAGCAAAGGTGGCGAATCATAATGATCTGTCAGCAAGGAAACAATGACCTTTGAAATAATAAAAAGGTTTTTTTTTCTCATCCCCCTTGATGATGGTTTTAACGACCCCATCTTATAATCAACCGCAGTTGCTAATCGCTGTCCTATACAGCCGGTGTATAAAGCAAAAGTGAGGAATCTCGTAGAGGCATAAAAATGGGTGCCATTGAAAAGCAGAGAGTCATCCTCATATTGATTAGCAACTTGACTGATTACGAATTTCTTTGGAGGCGTTTAGATGGGTAAAATTATTGGTATCGACCTGGGAACTACCAACTCTTGTGTAGCTATTATGGATGGCACGACAGCTCGTGTGCTGGAAAACAGCGAAGGTGATCGTACCACCCCTTCCATCATTGCTTATACCCAGGATGGTGAAACTCTGGTTGGTCAACCGGCTAAACGTCAGGCTGTTACTAACCCGCAAAATACGTTGTTTGCTATTAAGCGTCTGATTGGCCGTCGTTTCCAAGACGAAGAAGCGCAACGCGACGTAGCTATCATGCCATACAAAATTATTGCGGCAGATAATGGCGACGCATGGCTGGAAGTGAAAGACCAGAAAATGGCTCCTCCTCAGGTTTCTGCTGAAGTTTTGAAGAAAATGAAGAAAACAGCGGAAGATTATCTGGGCGAGCCAGTGACTGAAGCGGTAATTACTGTTCCTGCATATTTTAACGATGCTCAGCGTCAGGCAACCAAAGATGCGGGCCGTATCGCAGGTCTGGAAGTAAAACGTATTATCAACGAACCAACGGCTGCTGCGCTGGCTTATGGTTTGGACAGAGAAGTCGGTAACCGTACTATCGCGGTTTATGACCTCGGTGGTGGTACTTTCGATATCTCTATCATCGAAATTGATGAAGTTGACGGCGAAAAAACGTATGAAGTGTTGGCGACCAACGGTGATACTCACTTGGGCGGCGAAGACTTCGACAGTCGTATGATCAACTATCTGGTTGACGAATTTAAGAAAGATCAGGGCATTGATCTGCGTAACGACCCACTGGCAATGCAACGTCTGAAAGAAGCGGCAGAAAAAGCGAAAATTGAGCTCTCTTCTGCGCAACAGACCGATGTTAACCTGCCATATATCACCGCAGATGCAACCGGTCCTAAGCACATGAACATCAAAGTGACCCGTGCGAAACTGGAATCACTGGTAGAAGATCTGGTTAAACGTTCTATGGAGCCTGTACGAGTTGCATTGCAAGATGCTGGCCTGTCAGTTTCTGATGTGAATGATGTCATTCTGGTGGGCGGTCAGACCCGTATGCCAATGGTACAGAAAGTCGTTGCTGACTTCTTCGGTAAAGAGCCGCGTAAAGACGTGAACCCTGACGAAGCGGTAGCAATGGGTGCTGCGGTACAGGGCGGCGTTTTGGCCGGTGATGTGAAAGATGTCTTGTTGCTGGATGTCACGCCGTTGTCTCTGGGTATCGAAACAATGGGTGGCGTAATGACTTCCCTCATTACGAAAAACACCACGATCCCAACCAAACACAGCCAGGTGTTCTCTACGGCAGAAGACAATCAGTCTGCGGTAACTATCCATGTGTTGCAGGGTGAGCGTAAACGTGCCGGCGATAACAAATCTCTAGGCCAGTTCAATTTGGATGGTATTCAGCCATCACCTCGTGGTATGCCTCAGATTGAAGTGACTTTTGATATTGATGCCGACGGTATTTTGCATGTATCTGCTAAAGACAAAAACACCGGTCGTGAACAGCAGATCACCATCAAGGCTTCTTCTGGTCTGAATGAGGAAGAAATTCAACGGATGGTTCGTGATGCGGAAGCTAACGCTGAATCTGATCGTAAGTTTGAAGAGTTGGTACAGACCCGTAACCAGGCAGATCAACTGGTTCACGGTACTCGTAAGCAAGTAGAAGAAGCGGGCGACAAGCTGCCGGCAGAAGATAAAACTGCGATTGAAAGTGCTGTCACTCAGCTAGAAACTGCGGCGAAAGGCGAAGATAAAGCGGATATTGAAGCGAAAATTCAAGCTCTGGTTCAGGCTTCCGCTAAACTGTTGGAAATCGCTCAACAGCAGGCTCAGGCTGGCGCAACCGCAGACGCTGGCGACAGTGCGAAGAAAGATGACGACGTTGTAGACGCTGAATTCGAAGAAGTTAAAGATAAAAAATAATAGCCCTTAGCGGGCGCGGTGACAGTTAAATTATGACAACTGTTGCTGATTAACCGGCACGGGCGTTGAGGGAACTCTGCGCCCGTGCGCGCATGTTAAGGGTAAAATAAGAGATGGCGAAAAGAGATTATTACGAGGTTTTGGGGGTTTCCAAAACAGCGAACGAAAAAGAGATTAAAAAAGCCTATAAGCGGCTGGCGATGAAATATCATCCTGATCGTAATCAGGGCGATAAAGAGGCAGAAAGCCAATTCAAAGAAGTTAAAGAAGCTTATGAAATTCTGACGGATGACCAGAAACGGGCTGCTTATGACCAATATGGTCACGCTGCTTTTGAACAAGGCGGCATGGGCGGCGGCGGTGCTGATTTTAGTGATATCTTTGGTGACGTTTTCGGTGATATCTTCGGTGGTGGTCGTCGTCAACAGCGTCCAAGCCGCGGCGCGGATTTGCGTTACAGCATGGAGTTGACGCTGGAAGAAGCGGTTCGTGGTGTGACCAAAGAGATCCGCATCCCGACACTAGAAACCTGTGATACTTGTCATGGTAGCGGCACTAAAGCAGGCACTAGCCCTGTAACCTGCTCAACCTGTCAAGGTGCTGGTCAGGTTCATATGCGTCAGGGGTTCTTCACCGTTCAGCAACCTTGTCCACACTGTCATGGCCGTGGTCAGATTATTAAAGATTCTTGCCATAAATGTCATGGTCATGGGCGAGTTGAAAGATACAAAACCCTGTCTGTTAAAATTCCGGCAGGTGTGGATACCGGCGACCGCATTCGTTTGAGCGGTGAGGGTGAAGCAGGAGCTAAAGGCGCCCCCGCAGGTGATCTGTATGTTCAGGTACAGGTGAAATCGCACCATATTTTTGAGCGTCAAGAAAGTAATCTCTATTGTGAGGTGCCAGTTAACTTTGCAATGGCGGCACTGGGCGGAGAAATCGAAGTACCCACCCTCGATGGCCGTGTGAAACTGAAAATACCTGCTGAAACTCAGACAGGTAAAATGTTCCGCATGAAAGGCAAAGGTGTTAAATCTGTCCGTGGTGGTGTTCAGGGTGATTTACTGTGCCGGGTAGTGGTAGAAACGCCAGTTAAATTGAATGAAAGACAGAAAGAATTACTGCGTGAATTGGGTGAATCTTTTGGTGGTGCTGGCGAAGAAACAAATAGTCCACGGTCTAAAAGTTTCTTCGATGGCGTAAAGAAATTCTTTGATGATTTGACCAAGTAACGGTCGATATCTCCACAGATAGCGAGATCGATTGTTAAATAAAGCTCAAATTATGGGTAAAAAAAGTCCTCGTTATTAAATGAGGACTTTTTGTTTGAGTTGAGAATTATATACCCAATGAATTTCAAGATGCTTTGCGACGGCAAGGGAGCGAATCCCCGGGAGCATAGCGAACTATGTGACCGGGGTGAGCGAATGCAGCCAACAAAGAGGCAACTTGAAAGATAACGGGTATATTCTATATAGCAGCACAGTTAACACTATCAGAAGATGATTTAAACCGAATTTTGACTAAGATGCGGGAAATTGGGGCTAATGTAAGATAAATAGGGCTTCTCTCATTTAACGATTTCCTCTGATTGATAATCTATTTTATTGAGATGTAGATCATCAATAGATCGGTTATGGCGAATTATTCTGGTTATAAAATCGATTTTTTTCGAAACCATAGCTAGAGTACCATTTAAGTCCGATCAGTTTCAGAGGTTAATCATCGTGACCGCAATTATCCGTCAATTCCTGAAATTAGAAGCGGCTGGAGGGCTCCTTCTTATCATTGCTGCCATTATTGCGCTAATAATGGCAAACTCACCACTACAGGGTATTTATCAGCAATTTCTTAATATTTCGGTGGTAGTACAATTCGCAGCACTGGAGATCAATAAGCCCTTATTGTTGTGGATTAATGACGGCTTAATGGCGGTCTTCTTTTTAATTGTTGGTTTGGAAGTTAAACGGGAACTGCTGGAAGGCTCTTTGGCAGGGCGTGATAAGGCGGTATTTCCGGTGATTGCGGCGATAGGTGGTATGGTCGCTCCGGCACTGATATATCTGCTATTTAATGGCAATGATGAGTTTACCCGTCAGGGATGGGCTATTCCTGCGGCAACCGATATTGCTTTTGCCCTGGGTGTGATGGCGTTATTGTCTAAGCGAGTACCAACAGAACTCAAGGTTTTCTTGTTGGCGCTAGCAATTATTGATGATCTGGGCGTTATCCTGATTATCGCTCTGTTTTATACCAAAACTGTCTCCCTTGTGGCGCTTGGATTGTCAGCCGCGATGATTGCTTTGCTGGTTTGGATGAATTGGCGTGGTGTTGAAAAAATATCAGCTTATCTGGTTGTCGGCGTTATCCTTTGGGTTTGTATCCTGAAATCGGGTGTTCATGCGACACTGGCTGGCGTTATCATTGGTTTTCTGATTCCTCTACATGGCCAGAATAATCATTCACCATCTGAATCACTTGAGCATGGTTTGCATCCTTGGGTGGCGTATCTTATTTTGCCGTTATTTGCCTTTGCCAATGCAGGCGTAGTCCTGAATGGCGTTACATTAAATAGTCTGACCGATATGTTGCCTCTAGGTATTGCTGCGGCTCTATTTCTTGGTAAGCCATTGGGAATTTTTCTGTTTAGCTATATTTCTATTAAGATCGGATTTGCTAAATTGCCACAGCAGATTAATCTTAAACAGATATTTGCGGTTTCCGTTCTTTGTGGAATCGGTTTTACTATGTCTATCTTTATTTCAGGATTGGCTTTTGAAGGGGGAGATGAATCTTTTAGTATCTATTCCCGTCTTGGCATTCTGATGGGTTCAACCATTGCTGCATTTGTGGGTTATGGCTTGTTACGAATGGTCTTACCAAAGAAAAAGTGATGGCAGAGCTGTGGTAAATTCATTAATTTAGCCGGTAGTTTCAGAAAGAATTTCCGAACTGACTCTCATTTTTGTACTCGCGGTACAATATTAAAATGGTATCGCGGATATTTTATGTAGTGAAAAACAGGAAATCGCCGTAAAGCGGTAAATTAGAGATGTATGGCTAGGTAGTCTGTTAGACGAAAGCGATACATAAGGAAAAATATATGCGGGTGTCACATCTGAATTTTAATCATCTCTATTATTTCTGGCATGTTTGCAAGGAAGGATCTGTGGTTGGAGCGGCAGAGGCACTTTATCTAACACCTCAGACGATCACCGGACAGATAAAGGCGCTGGAAGAGCGTCTGGGAGGAAAGCTGTTCAAACGTCAAGGCCGGGGTTTAGTACCGTCCGAGCTAGGGCAACTTATTTTCCGCTATGCGGATAAGATGTTTATGCTGAGTCAGGAGATGTTAGATATCGTTAACTATAGCCGTGAATCTAACCTTTTATTTGATGTTGGTGTTGCTGACGCGCTGTCCAAACGTCTGGTTAGCCAGGTATTGAAAACGGCGGTTGTGGAACATGAACAGATCCATCTACGTTGTTTTGAATCAACCCATGAATTGCTATTGGAGCAACTCAGCCAGCACAAACTTGATATGATATTGTCTGATTGCCCGGTGGATTCTTCCCAACAGGAAGGGTTGTTCTCGGTAAAACTGGGTGAATGTAATGTAAGTTTTTTCTGCCGACAGCCTATCCCGGAAAAACCTTTCCCGGAATGTTTGGAGGAACGTCGTTTATTGGTTCCAGGGCGTCGCTCTATGTTGGGGCGTAAATTGTTGACTTGGATACGTAATAAAAATCTTCAAGTTGAAGTATTGGGTGAGTTTGATGATGCCGCGTTAATGAAAGCGTTTGGTATGTATCATAATGCGATTTTTGTAGCGCCATCTTTGTATACCAATGATATTTTTGCAGATAATGATATTGCTGAAATTGGTCGATTGGATGCCGTGCAGGAAGAGTATTATGTGATTTTTGCTGAACGAATGATTCAACACCCGGCTGTTCAAAGGGTATGTAATAAAGATTTTTCTGCGTTGTTTAATGTGCCGCCTAAGAAGCGTGCTTAAAAAATAATTGATAATAACTGCAAACACAAAAAAACCGGCGCAGGCCGGTTTTTCAGTAATCTAAACGCAAATTATTGCATTGCGTTGATTTGAGCCGCCAGATTAGATTTATGACGTGCTGCTTTGTTTTTGTGGATCAGACCTTTACAGGCGTGACGATCGACAATAGGTTGCATGTCATTAAATGCTTTCTGTGCAGTTTCTTTATCGCCAGTAGCGATAGCAGCATATACCTTCTTGATGAAGGTACGCACCATAGAACGACGGCTAGCGTTGTGCTGACGACGTTTTTCAGACTGTATGGCGCGTTTCTTAGCTGATTTGATATTAGCCAAGGTCCAACTCCCAAATATATTCTATCGAGGACAATTCAAAGGCCGAGGAATATGCCTGTTCAACCTTCTTTTGTCAATGGATTTGTGCAAATAAGCGCCGTTGTACCGCGGCAACTTGTTTCGTTGTGATGGCGCAGGATTTTATCAGCTTACTTAGCGGGAATACAGTCTTTCACAATAAAAATCTCATTGAATAGTCCAGATAGAAATAAAATGAATATTTTTCGGGATTCCTGCGCGTTTTTGTTGTATGAATCAGGGTTATTGATTTAAATCATCTTATGATGGTGGGTTAACCTTGAGCTTTGTACAAGGTATAATTTGGCAATTTCCAGGGTATTGGGCCAGCTATGGAGCTAATTCGCGGTATACGTAATATCCGGGCATGTCACCGCGGTTGCGTGTTGACGATTGGTAATTTTGATGGCGTTCACCGAGGTCATCAGGCACTACTGAAACACTTAAAACACGAAGGGCAGCGTCAGGAATTACCAGTAATGGTCATGACTTTTGAGCCACAACCCTTGGAGTTTTTTGCTAAGGGTAATGCTCCCGCGCGTTTGACGAGATTGAGGGATAAAGCCAAATATCTCGCCCAATGTGGTGTGGATTATTTATTATGCGTGAAATTTGACAGAAATTTTGCGGCAAATACGCCAGAAGCTTTTGTTTCACGGTTGCTGGTGGAAAAATTGGGTGTTAAGTTTCTCGCGGTGGGAGACGACTTTCGTTTTGGTCAAGCTCGCAGTGGTGATTTTGCCTTTTTACAGCGAGCCGGTGAAACATATGGCTTTGACGTGACCAATAGTGAAAGTTTTTGTGATAATGGTTTGCGGATCAGCAGCACAGCTATCCGTCAAGCATTGCAAAATGATGATTTGGTATTAGCCGAAACATTATTAGGGCATCCATATAGTATTTGCGGCCGGGTCGTTCATGGTAAACGACTGGGGAGCACCATTGGTTTTCCAACAGCTAATTTGCCGTTAAAACGATTAGTGGCTCCTGTACAAGGCGTTTATGTTGTTGAAGTTTATGGTTTAGGAGACAAGCCCTTACCGGGTGTTGCCAATATTGGCACACGTCCAACAGTTTCTGGTCAGGGTCAACAACTTGAAGTACATCTAATTGATACCCAAATGGATCTCTATGGGCGTTATATTGATGTGGTGTTACGCAAAAAATTGCGTAATGAGCAGCGGTTTGCTTCCCTTGATGCACTCAAGCAGCAAATTGCTAATGATTTGGTCGCTGCAAGGGAATTTCTTAAACAGCGGCCTGTGTCATGTATCTAGCGGAAAATTGGAATTGAGAATCGAATGAGTGACTATAAAAACACCCTGAATCTGCCAGAAACAGGGTTTCCAATGCGCGGAGATTTAGCAAAGCGCGAACCAGATATGTTAAAACGTTGGTACAAAGATGAGTTGTATCAGGTAATTCGTAAAGCAAAAGCCGGTAAAAAAACATTTATTCTGCATGACGGCCCTCCTTACGCGAATGGCAGTATTCATATTGGTCACTCAGTCAATAAAATTCTCAAAGATATTATTATTAAATCCAAAGGGATGGCGGGATATGACTCGCCATATATTCCTGGTTGGGATTGCCACGGTTTACCTATTGAGCTTAAGGTTGAGCAGATTATTGGTAAACCCGGGGAGAAATTTTCCGCCGCTGAATTTCGTGCCGAATGCCGCAAATATGCTAAAGAGCAGATTGAAGGTCAGAAGAAAGACTTTATTCGTCTGGGCATATTAGGTGACTGGGAACGTCCATATCTGACGATGGATTTTAAGACTGAAGCCAACATTATTCGCGCATTGAGCCGTATTATCGCTAATGGTCATTTATTGAAAGGCGCCAAGCCTGTTCACTGGTGTACCGATTGCCGTTCATCATTGGCCGAAGCGGAAGTTGAGTATTACGACAAAACTTCTCCATCGATTGATGTGCGTTTTAAGGCGGTTGATGCCGCAGCGGTTTGTGCGAAATTTGGTGTGCAGGCGCCAGATCAACCCATCTCTCTGGTTATCTGGACAACCACGCCGTGGACGTTGCCGGCTAACCGGGCCATCGCTTTGCATGCTGAATTTAGCTATCAATTAGTACAGATTGAGGGCGAATGTCTGATCCTGGCGGCTGATTTGGTAGAAAGCGTGATGCAGCGTGCGGGTATAACTTCGTGGGTGGTATTAGGGAGTTGTGCAGGGGCGGCGTTGGAGCTGTTGCGCTTTAAACATCCATTTATGGGCTTTGATTCACCGGTTGTACTGGGTGATCACGTGACTCTAGATGCAGGTACCGGCGCTGTGCACACGGCTCCAGGTCACGGCCCGGACGACTTTGTTCTCGGTCAGAAATATGGTTTGGAAGTTGCAAACCCTGTTGGCCCGAATGGTTGCTATCTGCCCGGTACTTATCCTGCTTTGGATGGCGTATTTGTCTTTAAGGCGAATGATGTTGTGCTGAATATCCTGAGTGAAAACAATGCATTGTTGCATTTGGAAAAATTACAGCACAGCTATCCCTGTTGCTGGCGCCATAAGACGCCTATCATTTTCCGAGCCACGCCGCAGTGGTTTGTCAGCATGGATCAAAATGGTCTGCGTAAACAATCGTTGCAAGAGATCAAAGGGGTTGAGTGGATTCCGGGTTGGGGTCAGGCCCGTATTGAGGCAATGGTTGAAAACCGCCCTGACTGGTGTATTTCACGTCAACGTACCTGGGGTACGCCGATGTCTCTTTTTGTCCATAAAGAGACAGAAGAACTTCATCCACGTACCATCGAATTGATGGAAGAAGTGGCAAAACGTGTTGAAGTTGACGGCATTCAGGCGTGGTGGGATCTGGAGCCAGCCGAACTGCTAGGTGATGACGCGGCTAACTATGTTAAAATTTTTGATACGTTAGATGTCTGGTTCGATTCGGGATCAACTCACGCATCGGTGGTTGATGCCCGCCCTGAATTCCAGGGTAACGCTGCGGATATCTATCTTGAAGGCTCAGATCAACATCGTGGCTGGTTTATGTCTTCTCTGATGATCTCAACGGCAATAAAAGATAAAGCGCCTTACCGTCAGGTGTTGACGCATGGTTTCACTGTGGATGGTCAGGGCCGTAAGATGTCTAAATCTATCGGTAATACCGTCAGTCCACAGGATGTCATAAATAAATTAGGGGCAGATATTCTGCGTCTATGGGTTGCTTCTACCGATTACACCGGCGAAATTGCGGTATCCGATGAGATCTTGAAACGCTCTGCTGATGCATATCGTCGTATCCGTAACACGGCCCGTTTCTTGTTGGCAAACCTGACGGGTTTCGATCCTGAACAACATAGGGTTGAACCAGAAGAGATGGCTGTGCTGGATCGTTGGGCTGTAGGGCGTGCTCAGGCAGCGCAGGCAGACATTGCCAAATGTTACGATAAATATGATTTCCATACTGTTGTTCAGCGTATGATGCAATTCTGTTCCGTAGAGATGGGATCGTTCTATCTCGATATCATTAAAGACCGTCAGTACACCGCTAAGAGCGATAGTCTGGCTCGTCGCAGTTGTCAGACTGCGCTGTATCATATTGCGGAAGCGTTGGTTCGCTGGATGGCGCCTATCCTCTCCTTTACTGCGGACGAAGTCTGGAATGAGTTGCCGGGTAAACGTGCTCAATATGTATTTACCGAAGAGTGGTATGACGGTTTGTTTGGTCTGGCCGCAGGCGAGCAGATGAATGATGCTTTCTGGGCTGATTTGCTGGCAGTGCGTGGTGAAGTTAATAAAGTGTTGGAGCAGGCACGTGCAGACAAACATATCCGTAGTTCACTGGAAGCCGCGGTGACGCTGTACGCCGATACTGAATTGGCGGACAAACTGAATAGCCTTAGAGATGAATTGCGTTTCGTTTTGCTAACATCTCAGGTGGTTGTTGCAGATTATGAGCAGGCTGGTGAAGATGCGCAGCAAAGCGAAATTGGTAGCCTGAAAATTGCTTTCCGTAAAGCGGATGGCGAAAAATGCCCTCGTTGCTGGCATTACGCTAAAGATGTGGGATTGGTAGCGGAACATGCAGAACTTTGTGGCCGCTGTGTAACTAATGTTGCCGGTAACGGCGAAGAGCGTAAGTTTGCCTGATGAATAAACCCATTTGCTCCACCGGCCTTCGCTGGCTTTGGTTAGTTGTTGTGGTATTGATTCTGGATCTGGGTAGTAAACAGCTAGTGTTACAACACTTTCATCTGTATGAATCCGTTCCATTGATACCTTATTTTAATCTGACTTATGCCCAGAATTTTGGGGCGGCTTTCAGTTTCCTTGCTGAGAAAGACGGCTGGCAGCGTTGGTTCTTTGCATTCATTGCCGTTGCTATTTCAGTTGTGTTGACGGTGATGATGTATCGTGCCAGTGCAAAGAAGAAACTGAGTAATATCGCTTATGCCCTGATTATTGGTGGAGCATTGGGTAATCTATTTGACCGGTTGGTTCATGGTTTTGTCATCGATTTTATTGATTTTTATGTCGGTGATTGGCACTTTCCAACTTTTAATATCGCCGATATGGCGATATGTCTCGGGGCTGGATTGGTTATCATTGATAGCTTTTTAAGCCCGGATGAAAAGACAATCAAAGTGGGATAAGTAATATGTCAAACCAGGTGCAGGCGGATAGTGCAGTTTTACTGCATTTCACTTTAAAACTGCAAGATGGCTCCATTGCCGACTCCACTTACACTCAGGGCAAACCTGCATTATTTCGTTTAGGTGATGGAACCCTTTCCTCACCTTTGGAACAGCAGCTTACTGGGCTAAAAGAGGGAGATAAACATAGCTTTACTCTGGCTGGTGAGGCTGTATTTGGTAAACCAAATCCTGATCTGATCCAATATTTTACTCCGCGTGATTTTGCTGAAACGGGTATGCCTGAAATTGGCACTATAATGTTATTTACGGCGATGAATGGCAGTGAAATGCCGGGCATAGTCAAAGCCGTAACAGAAGAATCTGTGACTGTTGATTTCAATCACCCGTTAGCTGATCAGAACGTCACGTTTGAAATTGAAGTATTGGAAATTGATCAACAATTGGAGGAAAACCATGCAGATATTGCTGGCTAACCCTCGCGGTTTTTGTGCTGGTGTTGACCGAGCTATCAGTATCGTAGAACGCGCACTGGAATTATATGGTGCGCCGATCTATGTTCGTCATGAAGTTGTGCATAACCGTTATGTTGTAGATAACCTGCGCAAGCGAGGGGCTATCTTTATTGAAGAAATTTCAGAAGTACCGGATGATGCGATTCTGATTTTTTCGGCACATGGTGTTTCACAGGCTATTCGTGCTGAGGCGCGTTCCCGCAATTTGACCATGTTGTTCGATGCGACTTGTCCGTTAGTGACGAAAGTCCACATGGAGGTCGCAAGAGCCAGCCGCAAGGGTAAAGAAGCTATTCTGATTGGTCATGCCGGCCATCCCGAAGTTGAAGGAACAATGGGCCAGTACAACAATGCGGAAGGCGGAATGTATCTGGTTGAATCTCCCGAAGATGTATGGAACTTGAAAGTCAAAGATGAAGATAACCTGTGTTTTATGACACAAACTACGTTATCTGTTGATGATACTTCAGAAGTGATTGATGCGCTTAATGCGCGATTCCCGAACATTGTTGGTCCTCGTAAAGATGATATCTGCTATGCGACGACTAACCGCCAGGAAGCGGTGCGGGATCTGGCGTCTGATGCTGATGTTGTCTTGGTTGTGGGGTCGAAGAATTCATCTAACTCAAATCGTCTTGCTGAGTTAGCTCAACGAGTTGGTAAGCCTGCTTATTTGATAGATTCTGCGGAGGATATTAAAGAAGAGTGGATTACCGGCACCTCTCTGGTTGGTGTAACCGCTGGCGCTTCGGCGCCGGATATTTTAGTTCAGCAAGTTATTGAACGTCTGAGAAATCTTGGAGCTGATTCCGTCAAGGAATTACACGGTAGGGAAGAAAATATTGTGTTTGAAGTGCCGAAAGAGTTACGTGTTGAAGTCAAAGAAATTAGCTAAATAATCTAAGTTACTACGGTAAATAAGCATAAAGCAGTGTATATACTCTTTATTTAAGACATTCATCTGACTGATCATCGTGTTAAATCAGGAAAAGGACTAACTTCATAGTGAGGGCTTATGGCTGATACAGATATTCGTGTTGCGATTGTTGGCGCTGGTGGGCGTATGGGACGTCAGTTGATTCAGGCTATTTATCAATTAGATGGCGTGGCTCTTGGCGCAGCTTTGGAGCGCTCCGGTTCTTCTCTGATCGGTGCCGATGCTGGAGAGTTGGCGGGTATTGGTCATACAGGTGTGACTGTTTGTGATGACCTGAAAAGTATCGTTGATAATTTTGATATCCTGATCGATTTTACCCGGCCGGAAGGAACGTTGACTCATCTTGATATTTGTCGTCAGAGCGGTAAGGCGATGGTGATCGGTACAACGGGCTTTGATGAGGTTGGTAAACAGGTAATTAAAGAGGCTTCTGCTGATATCCCGATTGTTTTTGCCGCGAATTTCAGCGTAGGTGTGAATCTGGTACTTAAGCTATTAGAAAAAGCGGCGAAAGTGATGGGTGAGTATAGCGATATCGAAATTATCGAAGCGCATCACCGCCATAAAGTGGATGCACCATCAGGAACGGCTTTAGCAATGGGTGAATCTATTGCTCATGCTTTGGGGCGGGATCTAAAAGCGTGTGCTGTCTATGCCCGTGAAGGTTATACCGGTGAACGTGATCCGAAAAGTATTGGTTTTGCGACTATCCGTGCCGGAGATATCGTGGGCGAGCATACCGCTATGTTTGCAGATATTGGGGAGAGAGTAGAGATAACTCATAAGGCTTCCAGTCGGATGACGTTTGCAAATGGCGCTGTAAAGGCTGCTTTATGGCTAAGTGGTAAAAATAGTGGTCTTTTTGATATGAAAGATGTGCTGGATCTCGACTTGCTTTGAAAAACTTTTTTTTAACTTATTGATATCGCATAATTAAATGTTTTATTGTGCGATTTCTATTTTCTTTGTTCGATTTTATTATTTTTTGGTTTGTTTTTTCTATTTTTATCTTATTTTAAGCCTTAATTTTCTGCTTTTTTCTCCTTTCTATGATTATTTTTAGCTTTTCATCTGATAATCAAGTTTTCTATGCTGATTACCGTTTTCTAAATTAGTTTTGTTGCTGTTTTTAGTCTTATTTTATTAATTCACCCAGTGTAATGTGTAAAAAAATAAGAAAAGTAACATTTTTTGTAGACAACTCTCCCTCTCATCATTAGAATGCGCGCAATTTGCCAAAATTTTGCCTAAAAAGCAGCTTTGGCATTGATTTTGAGGAATAAATCTGAATTAATATGCACTAGTTGCGAGTAATTATTCTTTGGAGGGTGTTTTGATTAAGTCAGCTATATTGGTTCTGGAAGACGGAACCCAATTCCACGGTCGCGCCATCGGTGCGGAAGGGGCGGCAGTTGGGGAAGTGGTTTTCAATACCTCGATGACCGGATATCAAGAAATTCTCACAGACCCTTCCTATTCCCGCCAAATTGTCACTCTTACTTATCCCCATATTGGTAATGTCGGTGTTAACTCAGTCGATAAAGAATCACTAAAAGTACAGGCCCAAGGGCTAGTGATTCGTGATCTACCACTGTTGACCAGTAACTTCCGCTGCGAAGAAACGCTTTCCGATTACCTTAAACGCCATAATATTGTTGCGATAGCAGATATCGATACCCGTAAACTTACGCGTTTGTTAAGAGAAAAGGGTTCACAGAATGGTTGTATTATAGCAGGTAAGCAGATTGATGCTCAGGTTGCTCTGGAAAAAGCGCAAGCATTTCCGGGATTGGAAGGGATGGATTTAGCAAAAGAGGTAACAACTAAACAGATTTATCCGTGGTTACAGGGAAGCTGGACGTTGGCGGGGGGATTACCGGAAGATAAGCAAGAACAGGATCTGCCTTATCATGTTGTTGCTTATGACTTTGGTGCGAAACGTAATATTTTGCGAATGTTGGTGGATCGTGGTTGCCGCCTGACAGTTGTTCCCGCCCAGACACCGGCTGAAGATGTATTGAAACTGAATCCAGATGGTATTTTCTTATCTAATGGACCGGGAGATCCGGCGCCTTGTGGCTATGCAATCGAAGCAATCAAAACCTTGCTTGAGACAGAGATTCCAATCTTTGGTATCTGTCTTGGACACCAATTGTTGGCATTAGCTAGTGGCGCTGAAACCATGAAAATGAAATTCGGTCATCATGGTGGAAACCATCCGGTAAAAGATCTTGAATGTAATGTTGTCATGATCACTGCCCAAAACCACGGTTTTGCTGTAGATGAAAAATCATTGCCGTCGAATTTGAACGTGACTCATAAATCTCTATTTGACGGTACGTTGCAAGGCATTCATCGCACGGATAAACCCGCATTTAGTTTCCAGGGTCACCCGGAAGCCAGCCCAGGTCCCCATGAAACAGCGTCGTTATTTGATCACTTTATTGACCTAATTGAACAGTATTGTCAGAAAAATAATCGTCATAACACCAAGTAATCAGGAGAAAATAAAATGGCAAAACGTACTGATATTAAAAGTATCCTGATTCTGGGAGCTGGCCCGATTGTTATTGGTCAGGCTTGTGAATTCGACTACTCAGGAGCACAAGCTTGTAAAGCATTACGGGAAGAAGGTTATCGTGTCGTTCTGGTGAATTCTAACCCTGCTACCATTATGACTGATCCAGAAATGGCCGATGCCACTTATATTGAGCCGATCCACTGGGAAGTGGTGCGTAAAATCATTGAAAAAGAGCGTCCTGATGCGATTCTGCCAACAATGGGCGGACAAACCGCACTCAACTGCGCGCTAGAACTGGAGCGTCAGGGAGTACTGGAAGAGTTTGGCGTTACCATGATTGGTGCTACCGCAGATGCGATTGATAAAGCGGAAGATCGTCGCCGTTTCGATATAGCAATGAAAAAGATCGGCTTGGAAACTCCGCGTTCTGGTATCGCCCATTCAATGGAAGAGGCGCTGGCAGTTGCTGATAAAGTCGGTTTTCCTTGTATTATCCGTCCTTCCTTTACTATGGGAGGAAGCGGCGGCGGTATTGCTTATAACCGTGAAGAATTCGAGGAAATTTGTGAGCGTGGCTTGGATCTTTCACCAACCAACGAACTCTTGATTGATGAATCTCTGATTGGTTGGAAAGAGTATGAAATGGAGGTCGTGCGGGATAAAAATGATAACTGCATTATCGTCTGCTCTATTGAAAACTTTGATGCGATGGGGATTCACACCGGTGATTCCATCACGGTTGCCCCGGCGCAAACGCTGACGGATAAAGAGTATCAAATCATGCGTAACGCTTCGATGGCGGTATTGCGTGAAATCGGTGTAGAAACTGGGGGATCTAACGTACAGTTTGCGGTGAACCCAAAAAATGGCCGTTTAGTTATCATCGAAATGAATCCACGCGTTTCCCGCTCTTCTGCGCTGGCTTCGAAAGCGACAGGTTTCCCGATCGCTAAAATTGCCGCTAAACTGGCTGTCGGTTACACCCTTGACGAATTGATGAATGATATCACTGGTGGTCGCACGCCAGCTTCCTTTGAACCTTCTATCGACTATGTCGTTACTAAAGTTCCTCGCTTTAATTTCGAAAAATTTGCAGGGGCCAATGATCGTCTGACAACCCAGATGAAATCTGTTGGTGAGGTGATGGCGATTGGCCGTACCCAGCAAGAATCTCTGCAAAAAGCATTGCGTGGTTTGGAAATCGGAGCAACTGGTTTTGATCCGAAAGTCAATTTAGATGATCCAGAAGCATTGACTAAAATTCGTCGCGAATTAAAAGATGCGGGCGCTGAGCGTATCTGGTATATCGCTGATGCTTTCCGTGCGGGTATGTCTGTTGATGGTGTTTTTAACCTGACTGATATTGATCGCTGGTTCTTAGTGCAAATTGAAGAACTGGTGCGATTGGAAGAGCAGGTGGCAGATCAGGGCATTAACAGCTTGACGTCCGACTTCCTGCGTCATCTGAAACGTAAAGGTTTTGCAGATGCACGTCTGGCGAAACTGGTTGGCGTGGCCGAAAAAGAGATCCGTAAACTGCGCCACAAATATAATCTGTATCCGGTTTATAAGCGCGTTGATACTTGTGCGGCAGAATTTGCGACTGATACTGCATACATGTATTCCACTTATGAAGATGAGTGTGAAGCTAATCCAAATAGCGACAAGCCAAAAATCATGGTATTGGGTGGCGGCCCTAATCGTATTGGGCAAGGGATTGAATTCGACTATTGTTGTGTTCATGCAGCCTTGGCACTGCGTGAAGATGGGTATGAAACCATCATGGTGAACTGTAACCCGGAAACCGTTTCAACAGATTACGATACTTCGGACCGCCTCTATTTCGAACCGGTGACTTTGGAAGATGTTCTTGAGATTGTACGTGTTGAGCAGCCAAAAGGGGTGATTGTTCAGTATGGTGGTCAGACTCCGCTGAAATTGGCTCGTGAACTGGAAATCGCCGGTGTTCCCATTATTGGCACCAGCCCGGATGCGATTGATCGTGCGGAAGATCGTGAACGTTTCAAACAGGCAGTCAATCGCCTTGGCCTGAAACAACCTGAAAATGCTACAGTGACCACGATAGAACGCGCAGTTGAGAAGGCAAACATTCTGGGTTATCCGCTGGTGGTTCGTCCATCTTACGTTTTAGGCGGCCGTGCGATGGAAATCGTCTATGACGAAGTTGACTTACGCCGTTACTTCCAGACTGCGGTCAGCGTCTCTAATGATGCCCCGGTATTGCTTGATTGCTTCCTTGATGACGCTGTGGAAGTGGATGTTGATGCCATCTGTGACGGTGAGCGTGTATTGATCGGCGGCATTATGGAACATATTGAGCAGGCTGGAGTGCATTCCGGCGACTCAGCTTGTTCACTGCCTGCTTACACCCTAAATCAGGAAATTCAGGATGTCATGCGTCAGCAGGTAGAAAAACTGGCATTTGAATTGGGTGTACGTGGCTTGATGAATGTCCAGTTTGCCGTCAAGAATGACGAGGTTTATCTGATTGAAGTCAACCCGCGTGCAGCTCGTACTGTGCCATTTGTTTCTAAAGCGACTGGTTTACCGCTGGCGAAAGTTGCGGCTCGTGTGATGGTTGGGCAATCTCTGGCTGAGCAAGGCGCAACTGAGGAGATCATCCCGCCATACTATTCGGTGAAAGAGGTTGTATTGCCTTTCAATAAATTTCCCGGTGTAGATCCGATTCTAGGGCCTGAAATGCGGTCAACCGGAGAAGTGATGGGAGTTGGGCGTACATTTGCCGAAGCTTTCTCAAAAGCACTATTGGGATGCAGCGCCAAAATTCCGCAAAGTGGTCGAGCGCTTCTGTCAGTGCGTGAAGGTGATAAAGGCCGAGTTGTGGATTTGGCCGCTAAGTTGCTGAAACAGGGTTTTGAACTGGATGCGACTCACGGTACTGCGGTTGTGCTCGGTGAAGCGGGGATTAACCCTCGTCTGGTGAATAAAGTTCACGAAGGGCGTCCACATATTCAAGACAGAATCAAAAATGGTGAATATAGCTATATTGTAAACACGACTGCGGGTCGTCAGGCAATTGAGGATTCCAAACTTATTCGCCGTAGTGCACTGCAATATAAAGTGCATTATGACACCACATTAAATGGTGGGTTTGCTACAACAATGGCACTGAGTGCTGATCCAACTGAGCAGGTGATTTCTGTACAGGAAATGCATGCGGCGATTAATAGCCAGTCCGTATTATGATTAATTGAAGTAATAAATAAGGTGCGCTTGAGAAAGCGCACTTATTATTTATTACTGACAAAATGCCGGATAAAAAAATCAGCGCTTTGTTAGGCGAGGTCAGAGATTTCACAACTGCTGATAGCACCACCAATACCGGCAGATTCTACTGCCTCTTTGGCTATCAGAGCACCTTTTTCCCAGGCGGGCAGTGAGTTATATAACAGCCCTAAATCGTTCTGGTTTTCTGTCGTCACAAACTGACTGAGATGGTTGGAATTTTTAATTCTAACTCTGCATCAGACTGATAAATAGAAAATATTTATCCTTATTTAATCGAATCCGCTAAAGTTAAAGTAATCCCAGTTGTAGCTGACTGGGATTAGCGTTTTATCTAGATTTACGAGTCACTAGTAGATATTTTAGTTAACGGACATTATGACATTTTTTGAATTACAGAATGAACTGTACCGGCAGGTAATAATGTCTCCTTTATTGTATTCCCATCATCAACACTCCAAATTAGACGATCATTTTGGCTTGTTTTCATAAAATAAATATAATAGCCATTATCCCCCATTGCAGTACAAGTCATATCAAACAAGCCATCAATAAGATCTTCTCCTTCCCCTGTAAAATAACTTTCTGCATTTCTGTATAAGGTAATAGGATCAAAGGGAATATCATTACATGCTAACTCATCTATTTTCATATTTGAGTAAAAGCCAATTGTTGTTCTTAATTCGAAAACATCAACAATGTCAAATAATTTATTCCCTTCTAAATAGAAAGAAAATACTCCATTTTTCCAAAAGCTATCTGGAAAGTTCCATGACTCAATAATGTCAACTTGAAGAGAAAAGTAAAATGGATCACCATAAATCATTTTAGTTTCACCCCTAGTTTTTTCTGAATATCACTTGGTACCTGTTTGTTAAGGAATTGTTAGTTTCTCCAGAGCTGCCATTCCAATGATATTCTCCGTTAGTTCCTTCAAATCGGTGAACATTACCGTTCTTGTCTACTGGGAACCGAACCTCTTTATTATTATATTTTTTAAGCTTGGTATAGAGTTTTCAAAAAGAATTAGAGAGTCTCTAGGTTCTATTCCTGCATTTTTGCGATTTCTATCACCTCCGGGAGTATGTTTAGGGTTTGATTTGTAAGTTAGCCCATTAGAAGCGACTATTGGCTCAGTTGACCAATATAACCATATATAAATATATGGTTATATTGGAATTATATATTATGTGTTTTTTACTGTAATTCAATAAAGCTGCTTGTTATTAAAATAGGCTCATCATATGATTCTAAGTCTTCGTTTAACCACATTTCCCCATTCCTGTCTAAATGAAATTTAACTAAAGACCCAAATTCGTCTAATGAAATAATAACATTAAGTTTATTAATGGGATTAAAAGAATTCCATGAAATAAGTAAAGAGTTACAGAATAATATTGAATACTCTAAATAATCTTTATTCACATAGTCATCAATATGAAGTGAATTTACAAAACACTCAAATCCAACACAATCCTGAAAGTGTTTTGGGGATGCAGAAGAGCTGTAAGTCATCAGTTTTTTAGAGAAAAAGCAATGTTCCTTTTCAATAAATCCACTGGAAATGATTGATTGTAGTTCATCTGTAAGAACCAAATGATTTCCTTTTAACTCATTCATTTTCTGTTTCATGCTTAAGTTAGCTTTTAGCATTATTTCTCCCCTAAGTATTGTTTCATACCCTTATCAATCGCATTCTTAAAATTACTATTCTTTAATAATTCATTGACTTTTTTAGGCGCATCAGGAAATGTATTTGAAATAGGGTCATAATAGTACTTATTTCCTTGATTGTCTTGATAGTGTAATTGTCCTGCTCGTTGACCAGGATTTGGATTTTCCACATCAATACGTTCTTTACCTACTCCTTTCCAAATTGTTTTACTCGGCACTTGAACTCCATTTGCACCTATCATTTGACCATTTTTGTTTAGCGTATAGCCATGTGAAGATTGCTGACCTTTATTCTTCCCAACAATCGAAGCAACCGAAGCTTTACCGCCGATAGCGCCACCAATACCGGCAGATTCTACCGCTTCTTTGGCTATTAGCGCACCTTTTTCCCAAGCTGGCAGAGAGTTATACAACAGCCCTAAATCGTTCTGATTTTCTGTCGTCACAAACTGGCTGATACGATGGGTATCCTCAGCCGATAAGTCAAACATCCATCTTAAGCTACTAAGAGCATCCGCTGTTTTTGTCTCACCTCTCTTTTTAAATAATTTTCTCTGATAAGTAAGTAGTAACTGGCAGATAAATAAGCCCCAGCTGTGGCTGGGGTTGTGAGTTATTTGTTTTGAGGATAGTTATAATGATCAGGTATTTTGTAATCTTCTGGGATTTTTGGCCATTTAAAGTCATCTGACCAAGCCATTTTCTCTATATCTTCAAATAGATTTTCAAATTGATTCATAATTCCTAAAGCTATACCTCGTGCAACAACTAGAGCAGCAATTTGTGTAACTTTATCATCCTTTTCTAATGCTTGTTTTAACAAAGATATCTCTCGATTTAAGAGAGCTACATCTTCTGCAAAACGAATATCCCAGTCATTTTTATAGTTACTTTGCCAATGATTATGCAGTTCTTGAACTGGGATATGTTCTTTTTCAGCAAATAGCATTATTACTTCTTTAATGCAGTTCAGATTATTTTGGTTGCTCATTTAAGTTTTCTCCCTTGTGCAGCTTGGGTTTTATCTGGGTTAATTGAGCCATCTAGATTTAATACATAACGGAAACGATCTTTGCTATCAAATACTTCTAAATGGTTCTTATGTTTACCATCTAAGTAAAATTGATCCCCTTTCCGGATGTACTGTCCCATGTCATTGGACGCTTGATAAATACTTTGTCCATCATATATTCTGCTTGTTTTGCGTGAATTATCTTTTAAGTTACCCCCAAATCCTGGCTGTTTAAAAAACTCTCCCATATTACCAACAGCACCTTTATTCGGCTGATAGGGTTGTTTATTTTTCCCAACAATCGAAGCAACCGAAGCTTTACTGCCGATAGCACCGCCAATACCGGCAGATTCTACCGCTTCTTTGGCTATTAGTGCACCTTTTTCCCAGGCAGGCAGCGAGTTATATAACAGCCCTAAATCGTTCTGATTTTCTGTCGTCACAAACTGGCTGAGACGATGAGCATCCTCAGCCGATAAGTCAAACATCCATTTTAAGCCACTAATCGCATCTGTTGTTTTTATCCCACCGTCCATTTCAGCCTGATAGGTCAATGTACATAACCCACCGCTCCCGGCACAGGCAGACAACATTTCTGCCCGTTGCGCAGCGTTCAGTTTGTTGTATTTGTTCCAGATTGCTTCGGTAGGCGTTCCTTGCTTATTGGCTTCTTGGTGTATTACTAGCTTGTTTACGCACATCTGGTGATTATTGGCAAAAGGCCGAAAGCCCACGTGATGTGGGCTTTCGGTTCATAATGGTTGGGATTATTATTTACTAGATGGATAAATGTAATTATCAGGGATCTTTGGCCAGCCATTCAGACCAAGCAATACTTCTACATCTTCAGTTATTGCTTCAAAGAAACTAGATAAACTCATTGAATGACTACGGATTCTCAATAAAGCTGCTTGTGCAGTTACTTCATCTCTATTTTCTGTCGCATTAGCTAGCAACTCAGCGGTATCACACAATAAAGTTAAATATCTTTTTAGTCTTTTATCTAAGTGGTCATTGTAGTTTACTGATAGGTTATCCGTATCTATCGTACCAATAGATTTTTGGTTGAGAATGAGCAAAAAGTCTTTTTTCATTCTATCAAGAGGAATATGGTCTATCATTTTGGCAATCTCCGTCCTTCAGCCATAGCTTTTTGAGTTTTAACTTCATTGTACGAACCATCTAAATTAAGAACAGATTTGAATTTCCCATTCTTATCAAATATTTCAATATGATTTTTATGCATACCATCAAGATAATATTTATCACCTTTAGCTATATGATCTCCGACCACATCTTTAGCTTGATAAACACTTTGGCCTTGATAGATTTGGCTGGTTTTACTTGAGCTATTCTTTATCTGACTTCCAAATCCGGGTTGTCTAAAAAATTCTCCCATATTACCAACAGCGCCCTGATTCGGTTGATAAGGTTGTTTATTCTTCCCAACAATCGAAGCAACGGAAGCTTTACCGCCGATAGCGCCGCCAACACCGGCAGATTCTACCGCTTCTTTGGCTATTAATGCACCTTTTTTCCAAGCTGGCAGCTTGTTCAAAAGTTAAGAAAGATCCTAGCATTCAATGCTAGGATCTTTCTGGTTAAGGGAGTTGAGCAAGTAAGGATTTTACTTGCTCTGTATCTTCTGGATGTAATTGAAGATATTTCTCACAGGCTAGTTTTACATACTCAAAGCAAGTAGATTCGGGAACTATGATTTCACCTTCCCATACCCCGAACATTACTCCTTCAAAATGATATTCAGGATCAGGATCATCTAAGTTTGGAAAAGTACAATAGGTTTCATTAACTCCACATCCGTCCTTCTTTAGAACAAGCGGTAAAGCCCATAAAAATTCACCTTGGGAATATATAGAATTAAAAAACTCCTTCATAACCCACTTCGAATCACTGCTATAATCTATTTTTTCAAAAAGACGTTTATTACTCATTGTGTCACCGGGAAAAAGTTAGTAACTGTACCTGTTTTTTGATCCAAATAAACTTGAAACTTCACACCACCTGCTGTTGATTCATATTCTCGTAGACCTTGAGAGACTGCATTTTTATAACCATTAGAAACAGCTTGCTGTCCAAGGTCTAACATCTTTTGGTCAGAAAAAACGTTTGGATCATATACTGTTTTCTTGAATATTTGATTTTTGTAGCCAATAACATTTCCGGCTCTATCTTTTGCTGGTATTTGATACTCAATTCGCGTAATGCCTTTAACATTGCTTGGTGTTTGGCTAACAATTTTAATTCCATTTTCAGATACTGTTTGATTAAACGCATCAGCGTTATGTGTGCCACTTATCCCTTTTTTAGAGATTCCATCAAATGTGGCTAGGTGATTTTTTTGGTTAATATTAAAATGAATTCCTTCTGGATAAGTGGTCGTTCCCTTTCCAGCTGTACTCTGATTCGGTTGATAAGGTTGTTTATTCTTCCCAACAATCGAAGCAATCGAAGCAACCGAAGCTTTACCGCCGATAGCACCGCCAATACCGGCAGATTCTACCGCTTCTTTGGCTATTAGCGCACCTTTTTCCCAGGCAGGCAGCGAGTTATACAACAGCCCTAAATCGTTCTGATTTTCTGTCGTCACAAACTGGCTGATACGATGGGCATCCTCAGCCGATAAGTTAAACATCCATCTTAAGCCACTAATAGCATCCGCTGTTTTTATCCCACCGTCCATTTCAGCCTGATAGGTCAATGTACATAACCCACCGTTCCCGGCGCAGGTAGACAACATTTCTGCCCGTTGCGCAGCGCTCAGTTTGTTGTATTTGTTCCAGATTGTTTCGGTAGGCGTTCCTTGCTTATTAGCTTCCTGGAGCTCTCTCGCCAGATTGTAGGCATTCATGGAGTTCAGGTGGTTAAAGAGAATAACCATTTCTCCGGCATTGGCCCCACTGTTAGCGCCTTTGGCGCTGTTGGTCGCAATGGCGCCTGCAACGCTGCCAATGATTTTGCCGCCCGCCTGAATTTTCATTGGATCATTGAATGTCTTATCCAATGTTATCGCGGCCAGTTCTGCGGCTAATGCCCCGGCAGCCGCCCCTTTGGCATCACCGCCGCCAATTTCCGCCGCAAGGGCAGAAACCGCCGCATGGCTGATAGCTTTTCCGGGTAAACCTAACACCTGACCGTTCTTGCCAATCAGTCCGGCACCCTCGGCGTTAATCTGGCTGCCAATATTGGCCAGTAATGCGGTGGTAAAATTGTCTTTAAAACTCCCGCCATTGATGGCTGTACCCAGGCTGGAACTGATAATGGATTGACCTGCGATCCGTTGAGCCACTTTGCTCCAGTCACCATTGCTCAGTTTAGGTAATGTCGCTTTTGCCGGGTCAATTTGTGTGCCATTGGCGGCTTTATCCCATCCCATGACGTTATCAAAACCCGCCAGTGCGCCACCCATCGCCATTGAAGTGAGGGTTGATTTAACCGTATCGCTGCCTCCCATCACTTTTAAAGCTTTGGATAAGTCACCTTGATTATCCACCAAAGCTACCGCTGCCTGAGAAGCGAGGGCGGCCATGCCGGAAGCGGTCGCGCCGTAAGCGACTGAACTCATGGCGGCGGCAGTGCTGGCAGTAGCGCCCGCTGCCGTGGCGGCTGAACCCGCGGTACTGGCGGCTGATCCGGCAACGGAAACGGTTAATCCGGCTCCGGCTGTCGCAGCGGCGACTGCAATCGCGATGACCGCAGAGACCACCGGATTTAGATGCTGACTTTTATAATCCCAACTGTCATAGGCATCTTTGACTAAATTCCATTGAACGTCTTTACGTTCATGGAGTCCTTTCAGCCAGGCGGTTTCCGGCGTATTGCCGAATACGGATACTGCATTTTGTAGCGCTTGACCATTTTGGGCTTTGATATCCGCGCTAACTCCTTTGGCCGCCTCCACGGTGAATTTTCCGCCGATATGAATGGCAGGAAGCACCCATTTGTTTTCGGTATAACCTTTATCGGTCTGCTTGATATAAAAGCCTTTGGAATGAGTAATAGTCTGCTCAAAGGTGCTGTTTTTAACCGCTTTAAAATTGACTTTACCGTGAGTGCTGGTCAGTTTGGCATTTTTATCGGTGGCGATTTTACTGGCTTCATAGGTGCTGTCATCCCGGCTTAACAGATTGATATCACCGCCAGCGGTAAATTCAGTGACTTTGTTTTTGACATCATGACGAGTACGTGTAGTCGTTTTCTTTTTACCGTACCACCTGCGTTTGGTCTCTGTTTTTTCATAGCGGTTGGATTCTTCCATCGCCTGAGCGTACAGATAACCGCCTTTCGCCGCGATATCCATTGCCCCTTTGGACGCTAGTTTGGTGGCCTGGAATAGAATGCTGCCGTTTGAAATAACCGTCAGTATGCCGCCGCTGGTCAATTCAGTGCCGTTCTGAGTCACTGATTCGGTGGATTCACTGCCGTTTTCCCGATAAATGTGATTTTGCACTGATTCGAAGCGCATATTGCCGCCGGAGGAAAGTATGACATCACCACCCGAAGTCAATTTAGAACCCGCTGTGGTAATAGCGCCATTTGCCGCTATTGTCAGTTTTTTATCACCCCGGATTTGAGCCATGAAATGGAGATTCTCTTTGTCGTTATCATTGCGATATTGAATGGGGGAATAAACATAAGTCAGGAAAGGTAAAGTGATATTGCTGCCTGCGGATAATAATGTGTTTCCGTTGGCCTGTATCTGAATGGCTTTCCCGTTAATATCTCCACCACTCACTATGCTGATATTATTTTTTGCCGTGATTCTGCTACCTAATTCTATTGAACGTAAAGGTGGGACATAATTACCCGATAAGAAAAGCTCTTCTAGTCTATGAAAAATCAGCTCACGAGAATTGAGCTCAATATGCTTTGCCGCACTTAAATAAACATCTTTTCCGGCCGAGATAAAAGCCCCTTGAGTGAAAAGATTACCACCAGCCTTAATTATCAATGACTCTGAGGCAGTTAAAACGCCGGTCATTGGCAATAGAGGCTTAAAACTTGCCTTCTCTTGTTCAGGCAAAATCGCATTCAATAGATTTTTGTCCCATTGGTCTGGATGCATAGGACCCGTTTGTCGTGGGGATAGTAAGGTATTGTTTTCTATTCCAATATCATTATTTGCTGTCAGAGAGATATGAGTAGTTGGCGTTAAATATGTATTTTTTAAAAGTAGATTTTTACCGGCGTTGATTGTTAAATTACCATGAGCACTTAATGTACTCATTCTGCGGGTATTGTCTGCATTAAAATAACCGGGTTTTTCACTGCTCTGGAATCGTATATCTCCATTACGGCTTATAAGGGTAATATTTTTTCCTTTTACCTCACTTTGCAGCGAATGAATATTATTGATGGCTGTCATAGATACATTATTTGATGACAGTAGTGAGGCATCATTAAGATTAATATCTTTTTCAGATATAATATCTAGTGCATTAATTGCCTTTATTTTATCAGTAATGTCAATTTGCCCGGCATGGAGAATAATATTTTCTGCTGATAATGTTGCCGGTCGTTCTTTAATATTAACTTCTGAGACCGTTTTAATGTCATAAGGAAGAGCGGTATTAATATTAATACTGTCTTTGAAATCAGCAACAATGCTACCTTTCGCGATTATGTTTGCTGGCTCAATGACATTTTCCTCATCATTCCAGGTTTTGGTTTCTCCTGATTTTTTATAAGTATATACCGTTGGCGCGGGCTCAAGTTTAAGATCATAAATAATAAAATTATTTAGTGAGCCTTTTCTTTTGCTTTCATTAATAAACTTATTTCCAGACAGGAAAATATCTTTCTCAGCCTTAATCTGACTGATTTGATTGGACAAATTATTACTGTTAATGTAAGCGTTTTTTCCAGAGAGGATAAAACCTGGCTGAGAATTGTTTAATACAATACTGTTAATCCTGCTATTATTTAAATAAGCTTTTCCTGTCCCATCCTCTTCAAGGCCAATACCACTAAAATAGGCATGCCCAAACCATTTGTCAGGAAGCGGAGTCAACTCTGCTGTTATCGTATAGGGTGAGCCAAAAATACTGATATCACTAAAGATAGTCATATCTCTATCTGTGAAATCTGGCGTGACTGGCTTATTTTGCATAACAAAGATATCGCGAGTATTATTTAACTCCTTTGTCCTGATAACCAAATCCCCCTTTACGGTTTTTATCGTCGCAGATCTATTCTCGACTAATTTACCTTTATTCCCCTGAGCATCTTTCTGTATCCACATATTATCATTGGCTTGTAGTAAAGCTTTGTTGCCTGTATTTTTCACCGTGTCGCCAAATATCCGCATATCTCGGCCGGCAGTCACACTGCCTTTATTCTCTAGCGTGGTATTTTCCAGAGTAATATCCCGTCCCGCTTGCACTTTAATATTTGGCGCAGTATAGGCTTCTTTACCAACAATATTCAGGTCCGTTTTCGCTGTGATATTTCCCAGTTCAATTTTGCCATTGGCGTTTAAAGTAATATCCCGCTGGTTACTGGTTAACTCTTTTAAATTCACGCCAACGCCATCTTCAGTGGCAACCAGTCGGATTTTATTGGCATACATGCCGCCTAACGCTTTGGTGTCAACGGCTAATTGAGGTTTAGTTCCTTCTCCAGCAACAGGTTTCACTGTGCCGTCTTTTAAACTGATTCGGTTAGCGCCTTGGGTCAGAGACAGGTTATTGGCCTGAATTTTTCCATTTAATTCCGTCGCCCGGCTGATAATATCGACATAATCTGTCGCCTTGCCGTCTAACCCTTTGCCGCCAATGGTAATTTGGCCTTTTTTAACTTCCAATGCTTCCAACGCGCCCTGTTTATCAAATTGGGGTTTACCTGTGGTTAGTGTTGCGCTTGAAGTATTAATAAAACCACAGCCATCACAGGTAATGCCGTTGGGGTTAGCAATCATCACATTGGCTTTATTACCGAAAATCTCCAATTGGCCTTGCAGATTAGATCGTCCGCTGCCGGTCACTTCATTAATAATCAGTTCCGCTGCTTTGCCATGCAGATTAGGGTTAGCGTTAAGTTGCCCGGCCAGTTGTGATTTAGCCGTTTGAGTGGCGTTATTCAGTACGGCGCCTTGAGGGGCGACATTGAACTCTTTATAAGTATTGTGAGAGATCCCCGCGTTATTCGGCGTAGCAATATTGATAACTGGGACATTGCCCTGATTTTTTACCTGAGTCTGGTTATTATCCGGTGTGATTCCCGCGGCCATCGCCGGGTGTAACGGCTGGATTGCCGTCAGGTAAATTAAAAGATAACTCGTGCCTCTCGCCACAGAGTGGTTGCGTTTACTCATCGTACTTTCCCTTTTGTTTAATTTAAGTGTGACAACGTCAGTGGTACTGACCAATAAGTGACCTAATTATCTGTGGTCAGGCTTCGGTGATAAGATGACCATCTACCCACAGAGAATATTGATGATTTAATAGTTACATAATTAAACTATTCTAATGTGAAATTAATTGGCTGTCAGAATGAATAGTGCGAAATGTGATCAATGATCGGTTTTTTAATCCTGATAATGGGGAATCTATTATATTAAATGTCGTTAAATCACGATAAGGATGGAGATATTGTTCCTTACCCCAGCTATGACTCTTTCAGTTTTCGCGTGATGGTATCTGGCAATCGGGCTAGGATGAGCTCCCACGATGAAAGGGCGGGTAAAAAATTTAATCATTAAAGGTAAGAGGCCGTGATTAAAGATTTTTTAAAGTGGATGAAAAACTCAATCCAATACTGATCTTGGAAGAGAAAATGTCAGGAAAAATGGGTTTTAAGTTGATAAATGAGGCGGCAAAATTATGGCGTTAACCCAATGACATGAATAATGTACAGACTCGAATAAATCAGGGCTGGATTTTGAGATGCGCTTTATTAAGCGCACTTTTTTATGTTTATTGGAAACTTAAAGAGAAAGAATCACTGTCTGTTATCCCAGAGCCACTTTGACACCTAATCCAATCAGAACAATGCCTAGTAGTTTATCGATAATCTTCTGAACCTTAGCTAATCCGCGGCGTACTGGTGAACTTTGGATCAATATGACTAATAGTGGCCAATAGATGACCGATAATCCCCAGATAATAGAGGCATACCACAATTTTTCACCAACACCAGAATTGATGTTTAGCACTTGAGTAAATATTGCCAGGAAGAACAACGTTGCTTTTGGATTCAGTAAGTTACATAAGAATCCCTGCATAAACGCTTTTTTGAAAGTAACAATCTGGCGTGGTTGATCATCGAAAGTGAGAGTATTTCCACCGCGTGAAAGCAGGCTATTGATCCCAATCCAAATAAGATAAGCCGCTCCGGCATATTTCATCAGATTAAATAGCCACGGTGTTGTGGTGATAACAATAGCCAACCCGGCGACGCAATAAGCCATATGGCAAGTGATAGCGGCGATTAAGCCCACTACTGTCATCATGGCGGCAGAGCGTTGGTAACGTATGGCATTTTTGACTACCAGAAAGAAATCAGGACCAGGAGAGAGCATACCCAACGTTGAGATAGTGATGACGACTAGTGATGTTTCCAGCATAATGTACCCTATAGTTAATATTAGCTTTGTTATTATTTTGATCAATAAATGTCTTAAGTAATAAAGCAAGTATAAATTAATCTTTTGTACTTAAGAAAGCGTTGAGCCTATCGACTGGGTACATCCCTTTCCGTATAGTGTCATCAATTTTTATACTATTTGCCTATAAGGTGACTTAATGAATATCAGCTTGATCGCTGCTTTAGCTATGGATCGGGTTATCGGCATGGAGAATAAAATGCCGTGGAATCTGCCGGGGGATTTGGCCTGGTTTAAACGTAATACATTGAATAAACCCGTTATTATGGGGCGAGTGACTTATGAATCCATAGGTCGCCCATTACCGGGAAGACTCAATATTGTATTGAGTAATCAGCCGGGTAATGATGAACGTGTAACCTGGGTCAGCTCAGTTGATGAAGCACTGGCTGTGGCGGGTGATGTAGAAGAAGTTATGGTCATGGGTGGCGGCAAAGTTTATGACCAATTTATTTCACGAGCGAGCCGTATGTACCTGACGCACGTCGATGCAGAAGTGATAGGTGATACGCATTTTCCTGACTATGAACCGGATGAGTGGGATTCTGAATTTACTGAATACCATGATGCCGATGAACTAAATTCTCACAGCTACTGTTTTGAGATTTTACAACGTCGCTTCTAATTGATAGAACACGCCGATGAGCTTTTTTCACGGCGTGTCTGGCTTTAATGCTGTTTTACTGCGGTAATGACGATTGTGTGAAGTACTGTTTATCTTCCCAACGTAGCATTGTTAGTTGTCCTCCCCAACAACACCCTGTATCCAATGCATAAAATCCATCGGGTGTTCCTTGGCCTTCTAATGATGCCCAGTGACCGAAAACGATGGCATATTCTGATGAAATCTGGCGTGGCAGTTCAAACCAAGGCTTTAGTGGCGCAGGGGCGTTTTCGGGTTTATCTTTGCACAACATGTCCAATTGACCATTTGGAAAACAGTAACGCATACGTGTCAATGTATTGGTACTGAAACGTAAACGCGCCAGCCCAGAGAGTTCTGGCGACCAGTTGTTTGGCATATCCCCATACATGGAATTGAGAAACAGAGGGTAACTGCTACTGTTGAGCATGGTTTCAACTTCGCTGGCGCACATTTTGGCTGTCTCCAAATCCCATTGAGGCGTAATACCAGCATGTGTCATGAGCAGTTTTAGATCATCATCGCACTGTAGTAACGGCTGTTTGCGTAGCCAATTAATTAATTCATCGGCGTCTGGCGCAGACAATAACGTATCAATTTTATCTTTAGGTTTATTACGGCTGATCCCGGCATAAACGCCCAATAAATGGAGATCGTGATTGCCTAATACTACTTTTGCGGCTGAGCCTAACTGTTTAATATACCGGAGAACTTTAAGAGAGTCCGGGCCGCGGGCAACTAAATCTCCTGTTAACCACAACGTGTCCTTTTTAGGATCAAAATCGACTTTAGTTAATAAAGCACGTAATTCACGATAGCAGCCATGAATATCACCAATGAGATATGTAGACATAATCAATTAATCAGCGTTGGGATAGCCAGACGGAAAACCGGAATGGCAACGCGAAATGGCTCGCCATTGTGGTCGACCATTTCATAATGGCCTTCCATAGTACCCAAAGGTGTTTCCAATATTGCGCCGCTGGTGTAACGGTATTCGGTCCCTGGCTGGATTATGGGTTGCTCACCAACAACGCCTTCCCCCTGAACTTCCGTTTGGCGGCCATCACTGTTGGTAATCAGCCAGTAACGATTAATTAACTGGACCGGTTCGCGCCCAAGATTTCGGATAGTGATTGTATAGGCAAAAACAAAACGCTGTTGATCGGGACACGATTGGCTTTCTACATAAACACTTTGTACCTGAATAGAAACCCTGGGCGTATTAATCATAATTGACTCCTGTTATGACTGCATTTCAGGTTGTTCTGATAGCCAGTTTGCCATTTTACAGTACTGCTCAACAGAAATATTTTCTGCACGAGTACTTGGATCGATACCAAGTTCTGTTAGCTGTTCTACAGTAAAAAGATCACCGAGGCTGTTACGAATGGTTTTACGCCGTTGGTTGAAAGCTTGAGTCGTGATCCGGCTCAGCATACGAATATTTTTGACGGGGTGAGGTATGCTTTTGTGCGGTATCAGACGTACAACGGCTGAATCGACTTTAGGTGCGGGAGTAAACGCAGTCGGCGGTACTTCCAGCACAGGGATAACCTGACAATAATATTGGGCCATGACACTCAAACGCCCGAAAGCTTTACTTCCGGGGCCAGCTACCAGACGGTTCACCACCTCTTTTTGTAGCATAAAATGCATATCAGCAATAGCATCAGTATAGCTGAAAAGGTGGAACATTAACGGCGTAGAAATATTATAAGGTAAATTACCAAAGACGCGCAGCGGCTTCCCTCTTTGCTGAGACAATTCGCCAAAATTAACCGTCATGGCATCTTGCTGGATAATGGTAAGTTTATCTTTTAATTTTGGATGAATTTGTAGACGAGCGGCTAAATCGCGGTCGAGTTCAACGACGGTCATTTTATCCATTCGCTCGCCAACCGGTTCTGTTAACGCACCAAGACCGGGGCCAATTTCCAATACTGCCTGGCCGGGTTGTGGATTGATAGCGGCAACAATACTATCAATGACAAATTGATCGGTTAAGAAGTTCTGCCCGAAGCGTTTACGGGCAAAATGCCCTTGGTGGACTCTGTTATTCATTACTGTTTTGTATCATTTTAATTGCTAAATTCAATGCGGTGATAAAGCTTCCCACATCAGCTTGACCTGTTCCGGCCAGTTCCAGCGCTGTGCCATGATCGACCGAAGTACGGATAAACGGCAGGCCCAATGTAATATTCACTGCTCTGCCAAAACCTTGGTATTTTAACACGGGTAATCCTTGGTCGTGATACATCGAGAGCACGGCGTCTGCATGTTGAAGATATTTAGGTTGAAACAGGGTATCTGCCGGTAAAGGGCCTTCCAGCACAATGCCTTCTGCTCTCAGACTGGTTAATGCAGGAATAATGACATCGAGCTCTTCCCGTCCCATATGGCCGCCTTCTCCTGCATGGGGATTCAGACCACAAACATAAATACAGGGTTTTGCCAGGCCGAACTTTGTTTTTAAGTCATGGTTAAGAATAGTAATCACTTCTCGCAGACTATCGAAAGTGATGGACTGTGGTACATCAACAATAGGCAGATGAGTCGTTGCCAGTGCAACCCGAAGTTCTTCTGTCGCAAGCATCATGACAACTCGCTGGCATCCACTGCGATCGGCAAAGAACTCGGTATGGCCGATAAAAGGTACGCCTGCGTCATTGATATTCCCTTTATGAACCGGTCCTGTGACTAATGCTGAAAATTCTCCGTTTAAACAGCCGTCACAGGCTCGTGCCAGTGTTTCGGTGACATATCTGCCGTTTTCTTGATTCAATTCGCCGGCGATTGCGGGAACATGAAGAGGAACTGGCAATATTGTCAACGTCCCGGCAGCCTGTGGTTCGGGGATTTTGTCAGCAGAGTATTCTTGTAATTGCAAAGGTAAATTAAGTTGTCTGGCTCGGTCGAGAAGCAGGTTGGGGTCCGCGCAAGCGACCAATTGCATTGGCCAGCTTTGTTGAGCGAGAGCAACCGTTAAGTCAGGTCCAACCCCGGCAGGCTCGCCGGGGGTAATAACAATGGGTTTATTGATAATAATCGGTTTATTGTTGTGCATCGCTGCCATCTAAAATTTTCACATAAGCTGAAGCGCGTTGTTCTTGCATCCAGCTTTGGGCTTCTTCGGTGAATTTACGGTTGAACAACATACGGTAAGCACGATCTTTCTGAGCAACATCTGTTTTATCAACTTTGCGAGTGTCCAGCAGTTGGATCAGATGCCAGCCAAAAGATGAATGAACAGGTTGGCTGATTTCACCTTTATTCAGGCGCATTAATGCGTCACGGAAAGCAGGATCGTAGATATCAGGAGTAGTCCAGCCGAGATCGCCGCCACGTAGGGCGGAACCTGGATCGTCTGAAAACTCTTTAGCAGCATCGGCAAAATCGGTTTTTCCACTGCGAATATCACTGGCGATTTGCTGCAATTTGGCGCGCGCCTGATCATCGGTCATGACAGGGGAAGTTCTTAATAGAATATGGCGGGCATGAACTTCAGTGACGGCGATGGTTGGGTTACCGCCACGGATGTCATTAACTTTGAGAATATGGAAACCAACACCGGAGCGGATTGGACCAACGATGGCGCCTTTCTGAGCTGATTGCAGTTGTTCAGCAAACAGGGTTGGTAATTCCTCAAGTCTGCTCCAACCCATATTACCGCCTTTCAGCGCTTGTGGATCAGCAGAGTAGGCGATAGCTAATTTACCGAAATCAACATTATGTTTAAGTTCAGACATAATTTTCTGCACTACCGTCATGGCTTTTTCCATTTGCGCCTGATCAGGGTTTTCTGGTAATGGAATCAGAATGTGGCTGATATTCAGTTCAGTATCGTTGGTGTTCTGGTTGCTAATTTGTTTAACTAAGGCGTCGATCTCTTGAGGCAAAATGGTGACACGGCGGCGAACTTCATTATTGCGCACTTCTGCTATCATCATTTCTTTACGGATTTGATCACGGTAAGTATCGAAACTCATGCCGTCAGCAGCAATGCGATGTTTCATTTGCTCCACAGTGATGTGGTTTTGAGCTGCAATATTGGCAATGGTAGAATCCAATCCTTGATCAGGAATAGCGATCCCCATCTGTTTTGCCATTTGTAGCAGGATATTATCCATAATCAGACGTTCAAGGATCTGATGACGAAGTATTTGTTCGTCTGGTATTTGCTGGCCGGCATGTTGCGCATCCAGTTTGACAGATTGTAAGCGGCTGTTGATGTCGCTTTCCAGTACCACCCCGTTATTAACGACCGCAGCAATTTTGTCCATTTGCTGAGGCGCAGCGAAAGCAGTACTCACTGAAAACATCAATCCGAAAATGAGAGTTCTCCAGTTCTTCATACTTTTCCCATCATATGTAGGTTCCGCAATAGCGGATTTATCGTGTTTAATATCAAAATGTTATTGGCATCAGAACGCACGTTGGTATGGCATGATGCCAGACTTCAACATTTTCTGGCTACCCAGACTATGATTGTTACTTAAGCCACGAAGTTCAAAGTTAAATGACCATTTGTTGTCATATTCGCTATTGTTGTCTTTCCAACCAACGATTTTACGCTCATAGCCAACGTTAACTGCCCAGCAACAAGTGTTGTACTGCAAACCCACTAATTGACTTGCCGGTTGCTGTTTTTTGGTATCGTAGTAGTAAGCGCCTACGAAACCCCAACGATCACTTAACGGCCAACTTGCAACCAGACCGACTTGAGAAATCCCTTGCTGGAAGGCTGGGGCACTCTTAGCTGTAGCTTGGATATAATCTCTGTCAACAAAACGATAGTTCAACTGCACAAGTCGGTCTGCATCACGGCGATATTCTAGTACTGCATTCCCCATCGTTACGCTGCTCAGGCGAGTATCGTATTGCATGCCCCCTTTCAAGCCCCAGGAATCATTAATTTTCCAGTAACTATCACCTGCCCAGGTCATCATACCTGTACTATCTTTACTGTTGATCATGGTTTCTTTACCGGTGCGTGGACGTTCAAAGTAATAGATTTGACCTAATGACAGGTTAAAACGTTCAACTAAACCTTCATCATAAAGGCGGGTAGTGAGACCGGTAGTCACTTGATTGGCAGATGAGATACGGTCCAGGCCGCCATAAAAGCGGTCACGGAACAGGCCGGTATAGTCAGTTTGTAATAAAGATGAGTCGAAGTTGTTGATATTATCTTGGTCTTTGTATGGCACATACAAATACTGAACTTGCGGCTCTAGCGTTTGGGTGTAATTGCTGTTCAGGTACGTTGAACGTTCAAACACCATTTTGGCTTCGCTTTTGAACTGCGGCAGAACCCGGTTAACAGATTCTTTATATTCAGCATTCTCAAGAGCCTTGGGAATATCTTGCTGATAATGAGTCGCCATCAGTTTAACTTCATTATTCATACTGGCCCAGCCATTAGAGAGCGGCAGGTTAATGGAGGGTTCCAGATGCCAGCGGGTTGCTTCCGGGTTATTTTTACCTACACTGGTGAATTTTGCCGCCTGACCATAGACTTTAAGGTCAAATGGCCCCAGATCGTTTTTGTAATAGTTCAGATCTAACTGTGGTTCAGCCCTGTAAGCTTTTCTACTGGTATCTTTAGAGAAAATTTGGAACTGTTTAGTTGATAGCGTGGCATTCCAGTTCTGTTGAGCATAGCCCAGACTGAATTTTTGTGTGGCATAGCCATCCGTGGTGGAACCATATTGAGAGCTGAAATCAGAAAAATATTCGGGATCGCTGACTTTGGTGTAGTCGATATTAAAACGCCATACCCTATCCATCACACCACTGTGTCTCCAATAGAATAACCAGCGATTATCACTTTCTCTGGCGGTACGTGTGTTTGCCTTTTTGTCTTTGACATACTGCTCGTCGTTATTCAGCCAATCGAGAGCAAGGGTACCTGTGCCTGCTTTAGTTAAGTAACGGAATTCATTATCCAGTTTTAAACCACGCTGACTAATATAGTGTGGTGTAATCGTAGCATCATAATTCGGTGCGATATTCCAGTAATAAGGTAGCAGAAATTCAAAACCACCTTTTTTGGAATAGCTGGCGTTAGGAATAAGAAAACCGGAACGGCGTTTATTACCGATCGGTAATTGAAGATACGGGCTATAAAATATTGGAACGTTAGCCATTCTGAAACGGGCATTCCATATTTCGGCCACTTCTTCTTCGCGATCGAGAATGACTTCGGAGCCGACAACGCTCCAGCTATCATTACCAGGCAGGCAGGAAGTAAAAGTACCATTATCCAGAATGGCATAACGGTTTTCACCACGCAGTTTCATTTTATCTGCGGTGCCGCGTCCTTGACGCCCGACCATCTGATAATCACCCTGATACATATCGGTATCTTTATTATTTAAATTAGACCAAGCGCGTGGACCTTTTAGAATAATCTGAGGATCATCATAATGAACATTACCCGTTGCAGTCACGGTTCTTAACGGAACTTCATCTTCTGTTTGATCAAGTTGTACTTTATCTGCGGTAAGGGTCTTATTACCCTGTTTAATATTGACATTACCGATAAATTTAGCGGAACGTGGATAATCTGCTTGTGAATCATCCGCCAGGATATTGATAGGGAGTTGATTGAGATCGCCATTAATTATTGGTTGATCATAAACAGGTATACCCAGCATACACTGTGCTGCGAGATCAGCATGTGCATGCTGACCATAAAGTGCGGCCCATACCGTTGTGGCCAGCAAAGTTGGATAACATTTCTTCATAGATATTTATGCGGTTCCATCATCAGTGGCATTATGCCGGGCAAACCTCAAGAGACTAGCGCACTCGATGAATATGCGCCAGTGTAAAGTCATACCTTTACTTATCTTGCCGTTAGGCACGGAGCTGAATGAATAGTATGATAATGCAAAACTACACTCAGAGCATTGGTGAATTGAGGAGTATATGCGTTATTGGGGAAAATTGCTTGGGCTGATCTTTGGTGTTGTGTCTGGAGCGGGCTTCTGGGGTATTGTTATTGGTCTATTTATTGGTCATATGCTTGATAGGGCCAGTGTACGGAGAAACCAAGGTTTTTTTGCAAATAATCAGTCTCGCCAACTGTTATTTTTCAGTAGTACTTTTCAGGTGATGGGCCATATTACTAAATCAAAAGGGCGGGTGACTGAAACAGATATCCGGCTTGCGAGCCAGTTAATGGAGCGAATGCAACTTCACGGACAAGCCAGGATAGCAGCACAGCAGGCTTTTCGTGAAGGTAAAGAGCCCAATTTTCCTTTGCGTGAGACGCTAAGACAATTGCGTCGTGCCTGTTTTGGCCGGTCTGACTTAGTTCGCATGTTTTTGGAGATCCAATTACAGGCTGCATTTTCTGATGGTCAATTGCATCCGAATGAGAGGAAAGTGCTGTTTATTATTGCTGATGAACTTGGAATCTCTCGTAACCAATTTGAACAATTCCTTGCCATGATGGAAGGCGGCCGTAATTTCGGTGATGGGGGAGAGTGGCAGCAACGGCAGTATGGCGGCTATCAGAGGGCCGCACAGGGGCCAACACTCGCAGACGCTTGTAAGGTGTTAGGTGTGCGTGAAAAGGATGACGCGACGACAATTAAACGTGCCTATCGTAGATTGATGAGTGAACACCATCCGGATAAGCTGGTAGCAAAAGGTTTACCACCGGAAATGATGGAAATTGCTAAACAAAAGGCCCAGTCAATTCAGGCTGCTTATGATCTCATTAAAAAAGAGAAAAGTTTTAAATAGCCTGTTATTTTATTTTTAAAAACATGTTACTAATGTTACTCAATTTATAGGGGAATAATATCCCCTATAGCTGTTGAGTTTATTTTTTATTTCTCTAAAATATTAGAATATTTTATGTTTTATTTTGTTTTAATTTAGGAGGAATGCAAAAAATGGCAAATATCCGTGTTCTTTTGGCTTGTTGTGGCTTAGCCTTGTGTCTGGTATTGGCTTCATTGGATTCGGTTACCGTATTTGTCTATTAATCAAAAATCGGCTTTACACTGAAAATGCATTGGTGTTCCATAGACCGGATGTGTGATATATAACTCTTGTGCATGTAATTGCAGGCGAGGCGCCATTGCTCTTGCCTGCTGATGAGCGTAAAACCGATCTCCCAAAATCGGGTGCTCAAGTGCTAGCATATGTACTCTGAGCTGATGTGAACGACCGGTTATCGGTGAAAGTTTTACTCGAGTTGCCTCATCTTCGTAAGCGAGTACTTCATATTCAGTTTGAGCTGATTTCCCGGTTTCAAAACAGACTTTCTGCTTTGGCCGATTCGGCCAGTCACAAATCAGCGGTAAATCGACAAGACCAGTTTCTGGTTCCAGACGTCCCCAAACCCGTGCAATATAGGTTTTTTCCGGTTCTCGTTCACGGAACTGGCGTTTCAACTCTCGTTCTGCATCTTTGTTCAATGCAACCACCATTACGCCGCTGGTTGCCATATCTAGCCGGTGGACAGATTCTGCTGCTGGGAACTGTTGTTGTATCCGCGTCATAATACTGTCTTTATGTTCTTCTGCCCGACCGGGAACAGAAAGTAATCCACTGGGTTTATTGACCACGATGATATGTTGATCCTGATAGAGCACATGTAACCAGGGATCGGTAGGAGGATTATAAGCTTCCATTGAGGCTCCGGTAGCTGAATATTAGGGGAGGCTCGGAATAGGGTTCTTAGTAAAGTTTACCCCATCCCGGTTCAGCCTCCGGGTATTGCTAATATTTACTGATGCGTAACGACAACAAGGCGAATAGCATCCAGACGCCAGCCTGCCTGATTTAAGTTAAGCAGTAACTGTTGGCGATTGGATTCAATGGCTTCCAATTCATCATCACGAATATTTGGATTAACGGCCTTCAATGCTTCCAAACGGGAAAGTTCAGCAGTGAGATTTTCATCTGCTTGCTGTTTCGCTTGTTCAATCAATGATTGAGCTTGAGTTTCTACTAAACCTTCGGCCTGTTGCAAAATAGCGTGGACTTCTTTTTGTACCGCATTGACCAGTTTACTTGCAGTATGACGATTCACTGCATTAAGTTGGCGGTTAAAGCTTTCAAACTCTACCTGACCAGCCAGATTATTGCCTTTCAGATCCATCAGTATCCGCAATGGCGTTGGTGGAAGGAAACGGGTCAATTGCAGGTGTTTCGGGGCTTGAGCTTCAACGACATAGATCAGTTCCACCAGCAGGGTTCCGACAGGTAATGCTTTATTTTTCAAAAGGGATACTGCGCAGCTACCCGTATCGCCGGAAAGGATAAGATCCAACCCATTACGGATAATGGGGTGCTCCCAACTGATAAACTGGGCATCTTCACGGGACAGTGACTGTTCACGATTAAAGGTGATAGTACAACCATCTTTTGGTAACCCAGGGAAATCAGGGACCAGCATATGATCGGATGGTGTCAGCACTATCATGTTGTCATTGCGATCTTCCTGATTGATACCAACGATATCAAATAAGTTGAGAGAGAAGTTCACTAAATCAGTATCATTATCATACTCTGAAATTTTTTCTGCCAGCCGCAAACCATGCTCGCCGCCATTAGAATTCATTTCCAGCAGTCGGTCACGGCCTTGCTCCAGTTGCTGTTTGAGTTGCTCATGTTGTTGGCGACATTGATCAATAAATTCACCAAATTTTTCCTGGCTATTGGGTTTAGCAAGATAGTTCAGCAGAGTTTCATAATAGTGATCGTAAATAGTACGACCGGTTGGACAGGTATGCTCGAATGCATCCAGACCCTCGTGATACCAACGAATCAGGACTGCTTGGGCGGTATTTTCCAGATAAGGCACACTGATCTGGATATCACGGCTTTGGCCGATACGATCCAGACGTCCGATGCGCTGTTCCAGTAAATCCGGATTGAATGGCAAATCGAACATCACCAATTGATTGGCGAACTGGAAGTTGCGGCCTTCTGAGCCAATTTCTGAGCACAGTAATACCTGAGCCCCTTCTTCTTCGGAAGCAAAATAGGCTGCGGCGCGATCACGTTCAACCAGTGATAGACCTTCATGGAAAACAGCGCCACGAATCCCTTCGCGCTCACGTAGTACCTGTTCCAATTGCAGAGCGGTGGTTGCTTTCGCACAAATTACCAGCACTTTTTCATGACGATTCGCCATTAGAAAACCAAGTAGCCACTCTACGCGGGGATCAAAGTGCCACCAGGTAGCATTTTCGCCTTCAAATTCTTGATAAATTTGTTCTGGGTAGAGCATATCCCATGCGCGTGCTTCCAGCGATTTTTTAGCGCCCATAATATCGGAGACTTTAATAGCGGTCTGATATTGGGATGGCAGAGGCAACTTTATCTGGTGCAGTTCCCGATGGGGGAAGCCTTTCACGCCATTACGGGTATTACGGAACAGAATACGGCTGGTGCCGTGACGATCCATCAGCATGGAAATGAGTTCACGGCGTGCAGTTTCACTTTCATCACTATGACTATTGGCGGCTTTCAGCAGGGGCTCAATATCCTGCTCACTAATCAACTCACCCATTAGGTTTAATTGATTATTATTGAGTTGTTCCCCGGATAACAGCAGTGTGACAGCATCGGCAACTGGACGGTATTTTTGTTGTTCGTCAATAAAAGCTTGATAATCGTGGAAACGGTTTGGATCAAGTAGGCGTAGACGGGCAAAATGGCTTTCCTGTCCTAGCTGCTCTGGCGTTGCAGTCAATAGCAATACGCTGGGGATCTGTTCAGATAACTGTTCGACAACCTGATATTCACGGCTAGGCGCATCCTCGCTCCAGGCCAGATGGTGAGCTTCATCCACCACCATCAGATCCCAGTTAGCTTCAAGCATATGCTCAAAACGTTGTTTATTGCGGCGGACAAAATCCAGTGAACAGAGCACCAATTGTTCTGTTTCAAATGGATTATCACTGTCGTGTCGTGCTTCGGTATAGCGGCTATCATCAAACAAAGCAAAGCGCAGATTGAAACGGCGTAGCATTTCTACCAGCCATTGATGTTGAAGGCTCTCTGGCACAATCACCAGAACACGTTCAGCACGACCGGCCAGCAATTGCTGGTGAATGATCATCCCGGCTTCGATGGTTTTACCCAAACCGACTTCATCAGCCAACAGAACCCTTGGCGCGTAGCGTTTGCCGACTTCATTAGCGATATGAAGTTGATGAGGGATCAGGCTTGCACGGATACCCCGCAAACCGCTTTCAGCCAGTTTAAATTGTTCGCTTTGATATTTACGGGCGCGAAAACGCAAGGCAAAGCGGTCCATGCGGTCAATTTGACCAGCAAATAGACGATCCTGTGGTTTGTTGAAGGTAAGTTTACTGTCAAGGAGCACTTCGCGCAGACTGATATTTTCTTCCAGAGTATCAAGTCGTGTGCCTGTATAAATCAGCAGGCCATTTTCTAGTTGGACTTCATCCACTTTGAGTTGCCAGCCTTCGTGGCTGGTGACAACATCCCCCGAGTTAAACATAACACGGGTAATAGGAGAGTCATTGCGTGCATAGAGGCGGTTTTCGCCGCTGGCAGGAAAGAGCAAAGTGACCATTCGTGCGTCCAGTGCAACAACGGTTCCTAATCCAAGTTCGCTTTCTGTATCGCTGATCCAGCGTTGACCGAGGGTAAATGGCATAAATTTTAACTCAGTTTCTGTTAGATAATGTTATTCATAGGTGGAGGACGACAGCTTTTTATTTGGTCTAACGGAGATAGTGGGCAGACAGCAAAACACCCCGTTAATTCCCTTATCACTCGTCAAAGGGGCGATATGTTAATGGAAGCAAAGCCAGTCGTCACCTGCAAAAAATAGTCATCAGCCAAAAGGCATTACCATCTGTCCGGTGAGTAAAGTTGTAAAATCATCCTGTAAAAACGGCAGAATAGCATCAGCGATAGGCTGAAGCTGCTTATTGATATAGTGATCATAGTCCGGTGATGAATGCAGATTTTCCAGCGGTTCTGGCCCGGATTGTGTCATGACATAACTTATCCAGCCACCATTTTGATACTGCAAAGGCCGGTTATGTTGCAGATTATATTCATCTGCTAGCCTTGCTGCCCTTACATGTGGCGGTACATTGTGCTGATAGTCAGACAGTTTACGGCCTAATCTTTTACGGTAGGTTAGTTTATCATCAAATTTTCCTTCCAGGGTACTGGTAATATAGCGGCGGATAAATTCTTGATAAGGCTTATTATGAAAAATCAGTGAATACAATTGCTTCTGGAACTCTTGCGCCAAAGGTGTCCAGTCAGTGCGTACTGTTTCCAGACCTTTATAGACCATACGATCGCCACTCAGGCCGGCATAACGTTTTTTGCTACCTTGTTCAGCGCCGCGAATGGTTGGCATCAGAAAGCGGCGATAGTGAGTTTCAAATTCCAACTCAAGGGCGCTTTTGAGTCCAAAATGTTCTTGCAGGTGCTTTTGCCACCATTGATTAACTGACTGCGCCAATTCTTTACCGATGCTAAGGGCAACTTCTTCTGTGTGTGCCTGTTTTAGGCATATAAAGATGGAATCGGTGTCTCCGTAGATAACTTGATAGGCTTGGGATTCAATCAGTTTTCTGGTTTGGAGCATAATTTCATGACCGCGCATAGTAATGGAAGACGTTAAGCGCGGGTCAAAGAAACGGCAGCCTTCTGCTCCAAGAACACCGTAGAAAGCGTTCATGATAATCTTCAATGCTTGTGACAATGGGGCGTTATGCTGTTTTTTTGCTTCGTCTCGTTCGTGCCAGATTTGCGTCACAATATCGGGCAGACAGTGTTGAGTACGGGAAAAGACGGCATTACAAAAACCGGGAACTGCATGTTCATTATCCGGTTGTGCTAGCCCTTCCACCATGCCGACAGGATCGATAAGAAAAGTGCGGATAATGGCGGGATACAGACTCTTATAATCCAGTACCAGCACTGAATCATACAAACCGGGAAGAGAATCCATCACGAAACCGCCAGGGCTATTCTCTCCTGATCTTACGCCTAGATTGGGTGCAACATAGCCGATACGGTGCATTCTTGGCATATAAAGATGGGTGAAAGCCGTTACTGAACCGCCACTGCGATCTACCGCGAGACCGGTAACCGTTGCTCTTTCTAGCAAGAATTCCATTAAGTGGGTTTTATCGAAAATCTGGTTTACCAGAATACAGTCTTGCAGATTATATTGCGCTAGCGCGGGTTTATTCTGTTGGAAACGGCGGTCGATTTCATCCATGCGTTGATAGGGAGTATTGATGGCTTTACCTTCGCCTAATAGTTCCTGTGAAACAGACTCCAGGCTGAAAGAGGGAAAGTTCCAGGTAGCGGTTTTTAGCGCTTCAATACCATCAATAATCAACCGGCCGGCGGTGGAAGCGAAAAAGTGCCCCGGTTTAAAGCCGTGCTCCCGCCATTCCAGTAACCCTCCGGCACGTCCAAATTTCAGCGGGACACCGTAGCGTTCAGCATGTTTTTGTAAAATTCGTAGATCGAACTGAATCAGGTTCCAGCCAATAATGGCGTCAGGGTCATATTTTTCCAGCCACTCGTTGAGTCTTTCCAGCATTTGCGGACGACTTGCTACATATTCCAAATCGAAATTTACCGGGTATTCATTACCGTTAGCAGGGCCAAGCATAAATACTTTTTGCTGATCACATCCTGCTAATCCAATGGAATAAAGTTCTCCATGCTGGCTGGTTTCAATATCTAGGGATGCCCATTTCAATGTTGGGCGATAAGTCGGGTTGGGTTTCATTTGATAGCTGCCATTAGGCGCCTGACTGAACCAGATGGGGGCAGTGATAAAACGTTCCATCATAAATCTGTCTGGTGGACGGATATCTGCTTCATAAACCTGAATTTCCTGTTGCTGTAGTACTTTCTCAATTCGTTGTAACTGCCGATATTGCTGGCAATAAAGTGCGGCAACAGGTTGGCGATTGAAATCTTTTAATGAGAGTGAGCGGAGATGGTAGTTGCGCTCTTGCGCCAGAATTTTTTCCACCCGCGGCATATTGGCTTGCGGGATAAAAGCAACAGCTTGTTGGTGAAGAATTTTTATATGACGTGGCCCCTGATTTGTCGCGAGCCAAAATTCCACTTCAATACCTGCGGGAGTATCACGCCAGTGGCGTGTCAGTATAAAACCTTGTTCAGCATGATTCTGTTGCATCATAGAGGCTGGCGCTTATATTTGTTGAAAATAACCACAATTATAGCATTGGGTAATGGTTATTTGTACAGTTGTTTGAGCTCGCTATATCGTGATGTGATGTATACCCGTTATCTTTCAAGTTGCCTCTTTGTTGGTTGCACTCACTCACCCCGGTCACATAGTTCTCTATGCTCCCGGGGATTCGCTCCCTTGCCGTCGCGATGCATCTTGAAAGATGACGGGTATAGATATTATTTTTGTTCTTGTAAGTTTAAGTTATTTATGGAGGTTCTAATAAAGTTAAAGGGCGGGTTAAATTTATAAAACCGCTAGGTTAGACATTATTACGCTTATCCCGTCTAGCAATAAAGCATAAATCTAGCGTAGTAAGTATAGAACCAATAAAGAATAAAAATGGAGGCAAAAACAAAATAGCTTATTGATCTAATTTTATTGTTTTTAAATAAAGCATATGACTTGTAAAAACAGGCTATATAAAAAGGACTAAGTGGGATTAATATAAATATGGAAGTGATTATATCAATACCTCCATCTTCATATTGCCATATATCACAATCAATTGAGTTGAAGTCAAAAAAGTCTGTAACCCTAGGAAAAGCGAATGAGTTAATTAATCCAAAGGATAAAAAACTTAACATAAAAAATGTAAATATATCTGATATTTTCATTTTTTATCCTTTAAGTAAATTATCTAAATAATCTAGCCGCTTATATATACTTACTCCGTAAGAAATCCATTTTTTTTCATCAGTAGTGCTTAATTCAGGAGGAGTGTTCATTATTCTTATGAAATCTCCCTTTTCTCTTGTTATACCACGGTTATATCTAGAACCAGCCATGATATATTGTTCTTTTGTTAAGTTCTTGGTATTTGCATTAGGATAATCATAGAGAATTAAATCTCTTAAATGACGAGCAACCATTTTAATATTAAATTCATCAATTTGAAGGCAAGTTGCAATTTCTAACTGGTCTGTTGTTGTTAATGTATTTGAGTCGAAACCCATCATATCTGCTACATGTCTTATCTGTATTGCAACTATACCCGTAGAAGTTTCATTTGAGCCTTTTGAGCGAGTTTTATCAAGATTAAAAGCCTGTTCACGCCATTGCCTCATTGCAATAGTGTTTAACTTCCACATATCTGGTTTACCGCCCGCTTCTATTCTGGCAACACCAGCTAAAAGATTTGGTGGGATTTGTTCTATATGGGCATATTTTAAAATTAGGTTTCTGTTATATTTCACATATGCATCTTTATAACCATCCAGATAATTTACTGAGCCTGGAATAAATTGATTAAGAAGGTAAATTGAAGCATCTATTTCATCCCATCGCCTAAAAGATGGCCTGGAACTTGGGTCATATGTACAGAAATTATTACTTAATACCCTGTTACGTAATTTATTCATTTTTAATAAACCTCATCATCTCTGATACTATAAGCAGAAGTACCCGCAATGTGGTGACTCCAAGTTATATTTTGATAAATGACAGAGATACTCTCTTCTGGTTGATTCTCTGCATGGGTTAAAGAGTGAGGGTAATTAATATTAAAAGCATTTATTTTTGCTTTTGTTAATTCTATTGAATAAAACTTTTCTTGAGCACCTTCTGATGAAGTTCTATAAAAATCTAGCAGGATATGAAGTTCTTCGTTGTTTGAAATTGCTAGTCCAAGTAAAGGAGAGGATTTATCGATAGGTTTTATGATATTAAAAGGATGATGACTTACATGCTGTACGCGAGTTAAAGAATGTGTAGCGGAGTAAACTAATATTTGATCCCTGTGGTTCTCTTGATATTTATTACCAATAGAATCAAAAGTAGAACAGCCTGCTGAAATTAACCCTTGGTTCTTTCCTTTTATGGTCGCATAAATCAAGTTAGACATTATTAAATCCTTTATGAAAAATTAATACATAAAAAATACTTATAACAAAAAAGATTTATACCATCCAATTTTATTTTTAAAATATAGACCTTAGTCACAGAAGGAAATAATCAAAATACCAAGCCATATCCTATTCCCATTTATTCTGATAGCGATGGAGTTAATAACGCCTAATGAGAGTCAACCTTCCTTCCCAAAATAGCCGCCTCAGAAACAGTACCGGCAACCAACGCGTTTGTTGATCCGTCATAATGAATATTGCCATCAACAATTAATAAAGCGCGATCAGCTATACGAGCGGCATCATCCAGATTATGCGAAACCATCAGTAATGTAAGCTGACGTTCATGGCAAACTTGTTCCAGCAATACCAGCATTTCATTACGCAGTGCCGGATCTAGGGCAGAAAAAGGCTCATCAAGTAATAAGATTGGTTGCTGACGAACCAGACAACGGGCTAATGCTGCCCGCTGCCGTTGTCCACCAGAAAGTTGAGCTGGTAGACGGCTAAGACAATCTTCCAACGAAACTTGAGAGACTATTTGCTGTAATGTCTGTTTCTGTGCGCTATTAAGGCGTAATCCGGGATGTAAGCCTAGCCCAATATTTTGCTCAATTGTCAAATGAGAGAAGAGATTATTTTCTTGAAATAGCATGGAGACCGGGCGTTGAGCTGGTGGCGTACTGGTATGATTTCTCCCATTCAGCCATAGGGAGCCTTTTTCTGCTGTTTGAAAACCAGCAATTAGGTTTAGGAGCGTACTTTTACCAGCCCCACTGGGACCCAGGATTGCGATACGTTCTCCGGCCTGAATTTGCAAGTCAAAGCGCATCACCAGATGTTCATAGCGGTAAGTCAGATTCTCAAGTTTAAGCATTATGTGGTCTCGGTAAGCGTTCAAGTAAACTAAACAGCATAAAACATAGTAATAACAGCAATAAAGCAGTGATCGCGCCATCCTGACTACGGTAAGCCCCGATTTGTTGGTAGAGATAGAAGGGCAGGGTACGGAAATCTTCATTACCAAACAGCGCTACAACACCAAAATCTCCAATGGACAGGACACAAGCAAAGGCCAGCGCTTGTGCCAGCGGAACTTTCAGTGCTTTTAGTTCAATCCAGCGCAGTCGGTTAATACCTTGAATATTCAGGGAGCGACACAGTGGATTATAGCGGGCCGCCAGATCTTTCATTGGATTATCCAGAACTTTCAGTGCATAGGGAATTGCCATCAGTGCGTTGGTTAAAATCACTAAACCATAGGGTGAACGGGGCAGACCAACGGTATCGTTGAGTAACAGAAAGAACCCTGTTGCCAGTACAATGCCGGGCATCGCCAGGATCAACAAACCACTTATTTCCATTGCCTGGCCCCAACGGGGGGAATAACGCAAGAATAGCTCGCGGCTGCTCCACAGTAGCATCATGGTGAATAAAACGCACAGTAACCCTGCGCCTAAAGCAATCATTACAGAGGTGATAAATGCCTGCCACAATGCAGGCTGGCGCAATACGTTAAACAGCCCGCTGTTAAGGCCATCCGCGACAACAGCTAGCAATGGCGGCACGAGTAGTAATAATGCTGCGGTAATTAACAGGCTGTCGCAGATTTTTCTCAACAAAGTATCCTGTGGATTACGCCATTGTTGTTGGTTGCTGTAGCCGACGGATAGCGCACTGTTAAGCTTCTGGCTGAGGAGCACAAGGCCAAGGCAGCAGATAATCTGAATCAACGCCAGTAACGCGGCCCGGTTGAGATCGTAGTCATAGCTTAACGCCTGATAGATTGCCAATTCGACAGTTGTTGCAGCAGGCCCGCCGCCTAATGCCAGCACGGTAGCAAAACTGGCGAAACAGAGCATAAAAATCAGTGCGCCAGTGGGTAGGATCTGGCGGCGTAGATAAGGCCATTCAACAAAACGGAAATGTTGCCATTCATTCATACCTAGCTGCGCCGCTAATTGCCGTTGTTCCACTGCGATGTTTTCCAGTGATTGCAGTAAAAGCCGTGTTGCTAATGGCATATTAAAGAAGATATGTGCTAGTAAAATTCCTGGTAAACCATAAGGGGTGAAATGGTAATCAATGCCGATCCATTCGCAGAACTGAGCCAGCCAGCCGGCTCTGCCATAAACCGTCAGAATGCCGAACAGAGCGACCAATACAGGCAAAACCAGCGTCATAGCGCATAGGCGGAGAAACAGGGTTCGGCCTGGAAAATGGCGGCGATAGAGTGCTCTGGCAAGAAAAATAGCCGGGATAACAGAAAACAGCGCCGACAAAAAAGCCTGCCAGAAGGTAAAACCCACCACATGCCACAGATAGCTATCTTCTGCCAGTAAAGACCAGTTATGTTCAGGCGCATTAGACCAAAGCGCACCGAATGCTAGTAAGGCGATCAATAGTAAAAGACCGGAGGCAATGGCCCCCGGCAACAGCCATCCGGCTATCAGCGGCTGACAGCGCTTTGCCATGCACGAATCCATTGGTTACGGTATTTTGCGACGTCTTCTGCGGGATATTGCAGCGATTTTTCAGGTATTGAAAGCTGTGAATATACTTCTGGAAGTGGAATATCAATGACCGGATACATCCAGTTAGTGGTTGGAATCTCCTGTTGGAAAGTTGGAGTCAACATAAACTGCATAAATTTCTGGGCAAGCTCCGGCTGCTTGCTGGAAGCCAGTTGTGCAGCCACTTCGACTTGCAGGTAATGACCTTCGTTGAAGGTAGCCGCAGCATAATCGTCTTTCTTCTCAGATAAGAGATGGTAGCCCGGTGACGAGGTGTAGCTCAACACCATATCGCCTTCTCCTTTCAGGAACAGGCCATAAGCTTCGCTCCAACCTTTAGTCACAGTTAGTGTTTTCTTTGCCAGTTTTTGCCAGGCTTGTGGGGCATCATCACCATAAATCTTTTGCATCCATAACAACAAACCTTGCCCCGGTGTGCTGGTGCGAGGATCTTGATAGATCACTTTCCAGTTATTGTGGCTATTGATCAGCTCATCCATGCTTTTTGGCGGGTTTGGCAAACTCTTTTTGTTATAAATGAAGGCAAAATAGCCATAGTCATAAGGAATGAATATCTGGTTATGCCATGATATCGGCAGCGCCAGCTTGCTGATATCTACTTGACTTTCAGTGAACAGCCCCGTTTGTTGAGCCGCTTGAATTAAGTTGTTATCCAACCCAAGAATAATATCCGCAGCAGTACGTTTACCTTCCATTCTTAGGCGATTGAGTAAAGAAACGCCATCTTCCAGAGCAATCAATTTCAGTTCACAATCACATTCAGCCTCAAATGCTTTTTTAATTGCGGGCCCGGGTCCCCATTCTGCGGCAAAAGAATCATAGGTATAGATTGTTAATACCGGCTTGGCCTGTACAACCTGACTCAATAGCAACATAGAGGCTGATAGGGCCGTCAGTACGATTAATTTGGAAAATAACGTCTTAAACACTTTGCTCTCCTTACATTAATGAGGATTGGCAAAGGATTTGAGGAAGCGCTAAACGGCAAGATAATGTCTGTGAAATAGTTAGCAGCTCAAATCCCTACGCCGGTATTTAGCCGGATCAGGTTCGGCGGGTTTACTCTCAGCAAGGCTGTTTTAAACAGCCAGCACCCCGTTGAGATGGCGCTATTGTAGAGATTTAGCTAGCGACTGCAAAGTCCAATGATAGAGGTTTACCACTTGAGGGTAGTGTGAAACAATTAGTCATCTTTCAAATTTAGTTTATCGAGGTAGTCTGGTGATCGATGATGATGGCTACCGCCCGAATGTAGGAATTGTAATTTGTAATCGGCAAGGCCAGGTTTTGTGGGCCCGGCGTTATGGGCAACATTCCTGGCAATTTCCTCAAGGGGGCATTAATCCGGGGGAATCACCAGAACAGGCTATGTACCGGGAACTGTATGAAGAAGTGGGTTTAGGTCGGAAAGATGTGCGCGTTTTGGCCTCTACTCGTAATTGGTTACGTTACAAATTACCCAAGCGTTTGGTGCGTTGGGATACACGACCTGTCTGTATCGGTCAAAAACAGCGGTGGTTTTTATTACAACTGCTCTGTAATGAAGAAGATATTAACGTGCAACACAGTAATACCCCGGAGTTCGATGGTTGGCGTTGGGTCAGCTATTGGTATCCTGTCCGGCAGGTTGTCTCTTTTAAGCGTGATGTTTATCGGCGCGTGATGAAAGAGTTTGCTTCGGTTGTCATGCCAATGCAGGAAAGCTCATCTCTGCCACGTTCTTCGTATTCTTATCGTCGTAAAAGAAGTTAGGTGAGTTCTATGCTCATGCGCTTACGGGAAATTGTTGAAAAAGTTGCTATGGCAACTAATCTGGCCGAAGCGCTTGAGCTATTGGTGAACGAGACCTGTCTGGCGATGAACACGGATGTCTGTTCTATCTATCTTGCTGATCATCAACGGCGGTGTTATTACCTGATGGCGACCCGAGGGTTGAGGAAACCCCGGGGAAGGGCGGTCAGTTTGGCTTTTGGCGAGGGAGTCGTCGGACAAGTTGGTCAATTGTCTGAATTGATTAATCTGGCTGATATCCGCAGCCATCCAAGTTTCAAATATTTGCCTCAAGTTAAAGAGGATAGCTTTCGCGCTTTTTTGGGCGTTCCGGTGGTCTATCGCCGCCAGTTGCAAGGTGTTTTAGTCGTTCAGCAGCAGGAACAACGCTTGTTTAGTGAAACCGAAGAGTCCTTTATGGTGACGCTTGCGACACAACTGGCGGTGATCCTTGCACAAGCTCAGACTAAGGGGTTGTTTGGTCAGTATCGGCAAACCAGAATTAAAGCGCTGGCAATTTCTAATGGCATCGTGATGGCTCAGGGATGGCAGGATTGTTCCCAACCCTCGCTTGATCAAATTTTTGAAGCTTCAACCCTTGATCATGCAGCCGAACGTTCTCGTTTGATTCAGGCGCTTGAAGATGCGACAGCAGAATGTCGTCGGCTCAGTAAACGTTTTACCGCGGGTTCTCAAAAAGAGAGTGCCGCGATTTTTAATCTTTATTCCTACCTTTTGAATGATCCTCAGTTGAAACAAGATCTGTTCTTCTGTGTTGAACAGGGGTCTGTGGCGCAATGGGCGGTTAAACAAGTTATAGAGAAATACGCAGAACAATTTGCCAGCTTGCAGGATGTTTATATGCGGGAAAGGGCATCGGATCTGCGGGCGCTTGGACAGCGATTATTATTTCATCTTGATGATTCACTGACTGCCAGCCATCAGTGGCCTGAATGGTTTATTCTGGTTGCAGATGAACTGAGCGCCAACCTATTGGCAGAAGTGCCGCAAGAAAGATTAGCCGGAGTTATTGTTCGCGATGGCGCTACTCATTCACATTCGGCCATATTAGTTCGAGCAATGGGTATTCCGGCCATTATGGGGGCAGATATCCAGCCAGAGCTCCTGAACAATCGTATGTTGATTCTTGATGGTTTCCGTGGAGAAGTTTTTATTGAGCCTGAGCCACTGATTTCGCAGGAATATAAACAGATTATTGAAGAAGAAAAAGCGCTTAGCAAACTGGCTGAGGGAGATGTTGATCAAGAAGCGCGGCTCAAAAGTGGCGAGCGCATTGTGGTTCAGCTTAATGCGGGTTTGAGCCTGAAATATGAGTTACAGATCAGCAATAGTATTGATGGTGTCGGACTCTATCGCACCGAAATACCTTTTATGCTGCATTGTGGTTTCCCGTCAGAAGATGAACAAAAAGCGCGTTATCATGAGATGTTGCAATTATTTCCCGATAAACCGGTGGTATTACGTACACTTGATATCGGTGCGGATAAACAACTGCCTTATATGCCGATTAGCGAAGATAATCCTTGTTTGGGATGGCGTGGTATACGGGTGACGTTGGATCAACCGGAGATTTTTCTTATTCAGCTTAGGGCAATGCTCAGAGCTAACGCTGATACGGGTAATCTGAAAATCCTGCTGCCAATGGTGACGAATGTAGAAGAAATTGATGAAGCTAAACGATTGTTAGACAGAGCGAAAGAGGAAGTCGAGCAAATTCTAGTGCGACAAATACCGATGCCTCAGCTCGGTGTCATGATTGAGGTTCCTTCGATGATTTTTCTGTTGCCACAACTTAAAAACAGAGTCGATTTTGTGTCTATCGGTACCAATGACTTAACACAATATCTATTGGCAGTGGATCGGAATAACACTCACGTCGCTTCTCTTTATGATTGCTTGCATCCAGCGGTAATTCGGGCATTAAAACTGGTATTTGAAAATAGCCAACGAGCAGATCTTACGGTCAGTATTTGTGGTGAAATGGCAGGAACTCCGATGGGGGCGTTATTATTGATTGGTCTTGGCTATCGCAGCCTGAGTATGAGTGGTTGTAGTGTGCCAAGGATTAAGTATTTATTGCGTCATCTGGAGTTGGCTCAGGTTGAAAAATTAATGGACGAAATACTACAAGCTGAAACCAGTCTAAGAATAAAGGAGTTGTCAGCAACGTTTATGGAGCGGCATGGGGTTGGCGGTTTGGTCAGAGGCGGCATTTAATCCGTTTAATGGCCTGTGCTATGATTCGCAATCACTTGCCTTAGGGCATTAATGCTAAATATTAAGTGGGGAAAGATGAGTAACAGCTACCTGGCATTTCCTAATATTGACCCGGTCATTTTTTCAATAGGTCCAATAGCCCTCCATTGGTATGGTTTCATGTACCTGGTAGGGTTTATATTCGCCATGTGGCTTGCGACACGTAGGGCAGCAAAACCCAATAGCGGCTGGGCAAAAAACGAAGTAGAAAACTTGCTTTATGCAGGGTTTGTTGGCGTATTTGTTGGTGGTCGTCTGGGCTACGTCCTGTTTTATAATTTCCCTGCCTTTCTCGACAACCCGCTTTATTTGTTTAAAGTTTGGGACGGTGGAATGTCTTTCCACGGTGGTTTGATGGGGGTTATCTGTGCAATGTGGTGGTTTGGTCGCAGAACGAAACGCCATTTCTTACAAGTTGCTGACTTCATTGCACCGCTAGTCCCTTTTGGCTTAGGTATGGGGAGGATCGGTAATTTTATTAACGGCGAGTTATGGGGACGTGTCACATTGGATACGCCGTGGGCGATGTTGTTCCCAAGCTCCCGTGGTGAAGATATCGCACTGGCTGCAACGGACCCTTCATTGCTATCGGTACTTGAACAATATGGTGTTTTGCCACGTCACCCTTCACAGCTTTATGAAATGGCGTTGGAAGGGATCGTTCTGTTCATTATTTTAAATTTATATATCCGTAAACCTCGGCCGATGGGCAGTGTTTCTGGTTTATTCTTAATTGGTTACGGTATTTTCCGGGTAATAGTCGAATTTTTCCGCCAACCGGATGCGCAATTGGGTTTATTCGACGGGATCAGCATGGGACAAATTCTTTCTATCCCAATGATCCTGGCGGGAATATTAATGATGATATGGGCATACAAACACCAAGGTAATAAGGTACAAGAGGTAAAATGAAACAGTATCTGGATTTAATGACAAGAGTGCTTGCAGAGGGCACTTCAAAGGCAGACCGCACCGGAACGGGGACTCTCTCCATTTTCGGGCATCAGATGCGTTTCAATTTGCAGGATGGTTTTCCGCTAGTGACAACTAAACGTTGCCATATCCGTTCAATTATTCATGAGCTTCTTTGGTTCCTGAATGGTGATACCAATATTAAATATCTGCATGAAAATGGGGTGACCATTTGGGATGAATGGGCGGATGAAAACGGTGATTTGGGGCCGGTATATGGTAAACAATGGCGCTCATGGGGCACCGCAGATGGTCGCCAGATTGACCAATTGAAAACCGTATTGGAGCAGCTTAAAAGCGATCCAGATTCACGTAGGATCATTGTTTCGGCTTGGAACGTTGGTGAACTGGATAAAATGGCATTAGCGCCATGTCACGCTTTCTTCCAGTTTTATGTTGCGGATGGCAAACTTTCCTGTCAGCTTTACCAGCGTTCCTGTGATGTCTTCCTTGGTTTACCGTTCAATATTGCCAGCTATGCATTGCTAGTTCATATGATGGCGCAACAGTGTGATCTGGAAGTGGGCGATTTTGTCTGGACTGGTGGTGATACCCATCTTTATAGCAACCATATGGAGCAGACAAAATTACAACTCAGTCGTGAACCGCGTTCACTGCCAAAATTGGTGATAAAGCGTAAACCGAAATCACTTTTTGATTATAAATTTGATGACTTTGAAATAGTCGATTATGACCCGCATCCAGGAATAAAGGCACCGGTTGCTATTTAGTTGTTTGGATATTAGCGATAATTTGGAGGGAGACTATTGAGTGTAAATTGTCTCCCTTTTAATTTTGATGATATAAACACAGACATGCAGAAGTAGAGAAAAAAGGCAGAGATCTACTTGGCAACTCAGAGTATTTGGAGCATAGGATGTTTATCATGAAAAATGGGATATCTGAATTGGAACGTGAGAAAGATCAGGCTGATATAAACGCAGAGCAGCAGGCCATAGCGTTGCTTAAAATCGCCATGCTGTCTAAGAAAGACATTATAGAAGGTAGAAAAATGATTCCCGAAGAAGCACTTCGTAGGCGCAAGGAACGTTGGGCGTGATATACCCGTTATCTTTCAAGTTGCCTCTTTGTTGGCTGCACTCACTCACCCCGGTCACATAGTTATCTATGCTCCCGGGGATTCGCTCCCTTGCCGTCGCGATGCATCTTGAAATCCATTGGGTATATACCACTATTGATTGCTATACTTAAAAATTGATCGTTATACTTAAAACAAGCTTCTCAATTAATTATTTTCTAGTCTGATATTATTTGTTTTTATAGAATAAATTAATAGTAATAACATCCTCATGTAAAGCACTCAATATTTTCTTTATTATGCCCATGAAGCTTCTTCCTCATAGCCATATAATCTTACAATGTATGGCAATAATAAGAAATAAAAATAACTATTCTCTTTGATTTTTGCGAAGCTCTACGCAATTTAAATGTAACAATGATAGATTATTATTTTTTTATTGATGCACTCTCGCATAAGATTCAAATTTATATTCATTTTGTTTTGGAAATAAGTAGAATGTCTTACTAAAGGAAACAAGGAATTATTAATGGTAAATAATATGAACATAATCGGTCATTATAATATTGATAATCAATTAGGTTTTTCTCTATTGGAATTGATGATCGTTATTGTTTTGGTTGCAATATTTTCCTTATGGGGTGTACAGGAATGGGGCTATCACCAGGAAAGAGCCAGATTACAAGAATCAGCACAAAAAATATTAACATTTATAACCAGACAACAATCTTTAGCAAATTACCTGAATAAAAGAGTCGTGTTGTGGTTGAAAATAGGAAAGGACTGGTGCATAGCGCTCTCTAATCCGGTATTGGCTGATTGTGATTTGGAAAATGTTGAGGGAATAAGTTCCCCTTATCAAGATGTTATTATCAGTTCAGCAACCAAGGATCAGATAGAGTTTTATGGAATAAGAAACACCATGATACCTGCGAGTTTTATTTTGGCGAATTCCGCAGGTGAAATATCTATTATTTTTTCTTCACGAGGTAGGATAAGATCATGTAGTAATAATAAATTTAACCAAATTCCAGCTTGTGATTAATTATATTTTTTTCACTAAAATAAGCGATACTTTATTGTAACAATGAAATATAAAAATCAATCTGGAATGACATTATTAGAAGTTATTGTAGCAATGGCTATTGGTAGTATTATTTTACTAGCGATTGCTAAAAGTTATCCTATTTTAACTAAACAAATAATGGAGTTATATCAGAGATATCGTTTAGGCTATTTCGTTAAACAAACATTGCATATTATAGAAAAAGATATTCGCCGTGCTGGATATTGTCAGCATTATTGTGATGGAAAGCCAATATTCATCGATAATAAAAGTGATGAGAGTGAGGATTCATGTCTGATTATTGCATACGATCTTAACATCAATAGCCAATGGGAGCCGCCAGAACACAGTGAATCGGAATTCTTCGGCTATCGCCTTAACAATAAATCAGTCGAGTGGAAAAGGGGGGCGGGCAATTGTCAGGAAAATGGCTGGGAAAGGCTGTTTGATCCAAATGAAATAGTGGTAAATTCTTTTAAAGCTGAGAAATTACCCGCAAAAGATGGCTTAGTTTTTATCAAATTGACGCTTATTGCACATTGGTTTAAACATCCATCGATAAACTACCAATATCAGTCAGTAATACGTTTGCGCAATATCAGGGGATAAGTACCGTGGCTGAGCATTCTTCTCATGGCTGCTTTCAATATCAGCAAGGTAATGTATTGCTAATTTCAGTACTGATATTGTTGGCAGTGAGCCTAATGATGTTAAAGGCTTTGCATCATCATCTGGATAACGCTTTAATCATGATGGTCGATGAACGCAGATATTTAAAGGTTTTTCAGCAAGCAGAATCTTCACTGGCGTGGGGAATTGCTCAGTCATGGCCGCTTGATAGTAATAAAACAGAAGAGTGGTATTGCCAGCAACAGCAAGAATTTCATTTGACCAGTTGCTTAAAAAGGCATTCGAGTCATTTTTTTCTACTGAAAGGTATGGCTGATGTGGCATCTGGTCAATCTGTTGGATTATATCAATGGATGAAATTATTTTCTGCTGGTGGAAGAGATTCTCTTATCCCGGTAGAAAGTGGTTGGCTGGACTTTTGTCCTGAGGTAGATGTGGGATTTTGTTCATGAAGTCGGATCTTTTTTATGAGCATCAAGCAGGTATGAGTTTGCCCGAAGTAATGATTGCTGTTATGGTTTTTTCGGTCTCTCTATTGGGATTAATGCGTTATCATCAGGCGCTATTATTTGGGTTTCAGCAACATTGGCAGCAATCAAAGGCGGATAAATTATCTTATGGGTATCTGGAACAATATGAATTAATTGCAGGTCAAAACCCTTTGCCAGAAATAATATTACCACCGGGATGGCACGCTGAATTTCAGATAACATATCCATTGTCTGGCTGCTATCAGCTTACAGTTATGGTAACAACATCTTATAATCAGCAAAGTAAAGCAAGCCGATGGATTTGTTCAAATGGGAGTTCTCATGTTCAAGGTTTATCATTCTAATCAATTAGATCTTCTTAAAGAATTGATAGCAATATTGATCGGGGATAATCCACTGACTGATCCATTTGCTCAGGAAGTCATTTTGGTACAAAGCCCAGGTATGTCACAGTGGCTGCAAATCCAACTGGCTGAAAGAATAGGCATATCAGCCAATATTTCATTTCCGCTTCCCGCTACGTTTATTTGGGATATGTTTACCAAAGTATTGCCTGATATTCCTAAAGAAAGCGCTTTTAGTAAAGATGCTATGACATGGAAATTGATGGCGTTATTGCCTCAATTGCTGCCAGAAGCGGAGTTTGTCGCGCTCAGGCACTACCTTGATCAAGATTTTGATAAACGGAAGATTCATCAATTGGCTGGACGGGTTGCTGATCTGTTTGACCAATATCTAGTTTATCGCCCGCAATGGTTGGAAAGTTGGCAACAAGGTCAGCTTATTGATGGCTTGAGCGATAATCAGTTATGGCAGAAAAGATTATGGCTGGAGCTGACGAAATATACTCACCAGTTACAACAACCTCAATGGCATCGTGCTAATTTATATCAGCGTTTTATTTCAACACTGGAAAACAGCCCTGAACGAGAAAATAGTCTTGAACTAGAAAACAGCCCTGAGCTAGAAAATAGCCTTGAGCTAGAAAAAAATAGAACTGAGTTTTCAGTTTGTTTACCGAAACGGGTATTTATCTGTGGTATTTCTGCCTTACCACCGGTCTATTTACAAGCTTTACAGGCACTGGCACGGCACATTGATATTCATCTGATGTTTACCAATCCATGTAAATATTATTGGGGAGATATTCAGAATTATGCTTTTCTGGCAAAACTGAGCAGCCGTAAACCACGCCATTATAAGAGCGAACAGGAGCTGGAATATTTTAAAGACCCTGGTAATGCTCAATCACTGTTTAACGATGACGGTGAACAAGATGTAAGTAATCCCTTGTTGGCATCGTGGGGACGGTTGGGCCGTGATAACCTCTATTTATTGTCGCAGCTTGAGCAGAGTTCGGATGTTCACGCCTTTGTTGAATTAGAACAGGATAATCTATTACATCAATTGCAAAGGGATATTCTCTATCTGGAAGATCATGCCCAAATTGGTTCAACAAAAGAAACATTTGAAAATAGCCTGCAAAAAAGAGTGCTTGATCCGTTAGATCGTTCTTTATCTTTCCATGTTTGCCATAGCCCTCAACGTGAAGTGGAAGTTTTACAGGACCAGCTATTGCGATTATTGGAAGATAATCCATCGCTGACGCCAAGAGATATTATTGTGATGGTCGCGGATATTGACAGTTATACTCCCTATGTTCAGGCCGTATTTGGTAATGTCTCTGCTGAACGTTATATTCCATTTGCCATTTCTGATCGTAAAGCCCGTCAAGCGCATTCAGTTTTACAGGTATTTATTACACTGTTGGATTTACCTCAAAGCCGTTTTACGACGGAACAGGTTTTAGCATTGTTGGAAGTGCCAGCGTTGGCGAATAAATTTGACATTCATGAAGATGGTTTGCGTTTATTAAGGCGTTGGGTTGAAGAGTCAGGTGTTCGTTGGGGGCTGGATGACGATAATGTGGAAGAACTGTCTTTGCCGGTAACAGGTCAGCATACATGGCGTTTTGGGCTCACTCGAATGTTATTGGGTTACGCAATGGATAGTCGGTCAGGCCCTTGGAAAGAGGTATTGCCCTATGATGAATCTAGTGGTTTAGCCGCAGAGCTTGCCGGCCAATTAGCTGAGCTTTTAATGCAATTGAGTTATTGGCGCAAGATTCTTAGCGAGAGCCGAACATTAACGGGTTGGTTACCTGTCTGCCAGCAGTTGCTGGAGACATTTTTTGCATCAGATAGTGAAACTGAATTAGTACTGGCGATGATAGAACAGCAATGGCAGAAAGTCATAGTCAATGGCTTAAATGCCCGTTATCAGGAAAGCGTGCCATTGGTTCTATTACGAGATGAATTGGCGCTTCAGTTTGATAATGAAAAAATCAGCCAGCGTTTTCTCGCTGGATCTGTTAATTTTTGCACCCTAATGCCGATGCGTTCTATTCCCTTTAAGGTTGTCTGTTTATTGGGAATGAATGATGGTATCTATCCTCGTTCAATTCCACCGCTTGGATTTGATCTCATGGCGGAAAAAGGTCAGAGGGGGGACAGAAAACGACGGGATGATGACCGTTATCTATTCCTTGAAGCCTTGATATCTGCCGAACAGTTCCTCTATATCAGCTATATTGGCAAGTCCATTCGTGATGATACGGAATGTAATCCTTCCGTATTAGTAAATGAATTATTGGATTATGTCTGCCAAAGTTTTTGTTTGCCGGGAAATGAAAAACTGAATGTTGATCAAAGTGCTACTTATGTCAGAGAACATTTATTGTATCTGCATTCCCGCGTTCCATTTGCACCAGAAAATTTTATACCGGGCAGTTATCAGCAAAGCTATGCCGGGGAGTGGTTACCAGCGGCAACTGAGCAAGGTGCAGCATACGCTGAATTTTGCCAATCTATTGAAACGGCACAAATTCAAGAAATTACACTTGATAATTTGAACAGTTTTTACCGTCATCCCGTTCGGTTTTTTTTCCAACGTTGCTTGAAAGTAAATTTCGTTATTGAAGAAACGGAACTGCCAGAGGAAGAACCTTTCGTTTTAGATAATCTCCAGCGTTATCAGTTTAATCAGCTATTGTTGAGTGCGCTCATTGAACAGCAATCGCCTGAACCACTTTTCAATCGGCTTCGTGCTGCTGGCGGGTTGCCTTTTGGCGCTTTTGGCGAGGTTTATTGGTTGAAGCAGCAAAAAGAGATGCAGCCTTTGGCGGATAAAATTCGTGAACAACAGATGGAAACTTTATCTGTTGATTTACATCATGATTTAGGCCAGGTGATGCTGACAGGACAAATTAATAAGGTACAACCGGATGGTTTGCTACGTTGGCGGCCAGCCAGCTTAACAGCCAATGATGGCATGCAATTGTGGATTGAGCATTTGGCTTACTGTCTTGCCGGGGGGAAGGGTGAAAGCCGTAGTTATGGGCGTGATGGCAGCGAATGGCGTTTTGCGTCTATACCTTTAGAACAAGCGAAAAATTATCTGAATCAATTGATTGAGGGTTATCAACGAGGAATATCAGCGCCTTTGCCGCTGTTTTGTAAAAGTGGTTGGGCGTGGCTTTCAACATGTATGAATAAAGAAACAGGTGAGATTGATGATAGCGATGAAATTCAATCAAAAGCTGAAAGCCAGCTATTGAAGGCATGGCTTGGAGATCAGGGACGCATAGGCGAAGGGGATGATCCTTATATTCAGCGGGCTTTCAGGCAAATCGATGAATCATTTTTAGCAAAACTTAAACAGGAAGCGCTCAATTATTTGTTACCGATGGCGCGAAATCAGAAACATAGGGAGAATATCGGATAATGCATAAACATTTTGTTCGCATGATTACTGTAATGTTCCTGCTCTTTTGGGGAACAGTAAGCTATGCGCAAACACCACAGTGGAAGCTACTGCAAGAGACAATTTATAAAAGCGAAAATGATCATCGTCAGTATCAGGGAATCAGATTGGCAAACAATATGACGGTCTTGCTGGTATCTGATGAGAAGGCAACCAAATCTTTGGCAGCGGTAGCAATTCCGGTTGGTAGTATGGAAAACCCTGACAGTCAGCTTGGACTTGCACACTATCTGGAACATATGGTTCTGATGGGCTCCGAACGTTATCCACAGTCAGGTGAGTTATCAGAATTTTTGCAAAAGCATGGTGGTAGCTACAATGCCAGCACGGCTTCTTACCGCACAGCTTTTTACCTCGAAGTAGAAAATGAGGCATTAGCTCAGGCTACAGATCGTCTGGCTGACGCACTGGCTGAGCCATTACTTAACCCAGTGAATGCAGATCGGGAGCGAAACGCCGTTAATGCAGAGCTGACAATGGCGCGTTCTCGTGATGGGATGCGGGTTGCTCAAATACGAGCAGAAACTCTGAATCCTAAGCATCCCAATGCCCGTTTTTCTGGCGGTAATCTAGAAACACTAAAAGATAAACCTGGGAGTAAATTACAGACCGAACTGGTGGATTTCTATCAGCGCTATTATTCGGCCAATCTGATGAAAGGTGTGATTTACGGTAATCAGCCTATCGATAAACTGACTCAAATTGCTGTTGATACTTTTGGTCGGATACCAGATAGAGAAGCGAGTGTGCCGCCGATTACTGTTCCGGCAGTCACGGAAAAAGAGAAAGGGATTATCATCCATTATGTTCCAGCCCAACCGCAAAAAGCGTTGCAACTGGAGTTCAGCATTGACAATAACAGTGCTGATTTCCGCAGTAAAACCGATGAATATCTCGGTTATATGATAGGCAACCGTAGCCTGAATACATTATCAGATTGGCTACAAGCTCAAGGGCTAGCAGAAAGTATCAGTGCTGGTGCGGAGCCTATGGTTGATCGTAACAAGGGGATCTTTTTTATTTATGTGACGTTGACAGATAAAGGGCTTGCACAACGGGATCAGGTTATTGCGGCTATTTTTGCTTATATTAATTTGTTAAAACAAAAAGGCATCCAGAGAAGTTATTTTGATGAGATTGCGAAGGTTTTGAATCTGTCTTTCCGATATGGCTCGATTGTTCGTGATATGCATTATATCGAATGGTTATCGGATGCTATGTTGCGAGTTCCTGTTTCCAATGTACTTAATGCCGGTTATTTGGCTGATAACTATGATCCAGAAGCAATCTCCGCCCGGCTTGCTGAGCTGACACCTGAAAATGCAAGAATCTGGTATATCAGCCCAAAAGAGCCGCACGATAAACAGGCTTATTTTGTTCAGGCGCCTTATCAGGTTGATCGAATCACATCACAGCAACGGATGGAATGGCAGCAGTTAGAAACGCAAATGAACTTTTCTTTGCCTGTGCCAAATCCTTATATTCCTGACGATTTGAAGCTGATAAAAGCAGATAAGAGTCAAAAACATCCAGAGATGATCCTTGAACAGCAGAGTGTCCGTCTGCTCTATATGCCGAGCCAATATTTTGCTGATGAGCCTAAGGCCAGCATTACGTTAGATTTACGTAATGCAAAAAGTTTGGATAGTGCCCGTGAGCAGGCCACTTCCTCTTTGCTTGATTATTTGGCAGGGCTTTCCCTTGACCAGCTTAGTTATCAGGCTTCTGTTGCTGGAATGAATATTTCTACTAGTTCGTCACAGGGACTGCAACTGGAGGTAAGTGGTTACACTCAAAATCTGCCAGCGCTTTTAACCTCTTTAATCAGTCATTACATGGCATTCACGCCAACGGAGGAGCAACTGGCACAGGCTAAGTCTTGGTATCGTGAGCAGATAGCGGTTTCCAATAACGCTAAAGCTTATGAAATGGCTATGCAGCCGTTGAAGCGCCTTTCTGCGGTGCCTTACACGGAACAGTCCACTCGTTTAAAAGCGCTGGAGACTATCACGGTTCAGGATATTGTTACGTATCGTCATGAAATGATAAAAAATGCTGCTTTGCAAATGATGATCATTGGGAACTTGACCGAACAGCAGAGCAAAGTGATTGCTGAATCTGCCCATAACCAACTGGCCAATCAGGGAAATGACTGGTGGATTGGGGATAAAGTGGTGATTGATAAAAATTACCCGGTTAATTTCCAGCGTGTTGGCAGCAGCACAGATGGCGCTTTAGCCGAGGTTTATATTCCGACGGGTTATGACCGTATAGAAGGTTATGTTTATTCCAGTTTGTTGAGCAATATGCTCCAGCCGTGGTTTTATGAACAGTTAAGGACAGCGGAGCAACTGGGGTATGCGGTGTTTGCTTTCAATACCAGTGTGGGGGAGCAGTGGGGATTAGGTTTCCTACTACAAAGTAATAGTAAACAACCGAAATATTTGAATCAGCGTTATCGAGATTTCTATCAGAACGCTGGTAATAAATTGAAAGCAATGTCTCAAGCTGATTTTGAACAGTACAAGAGTGCGCTGATTAATGAAAAGCAGCAACCGCCACAAACTTTCTATGCCGAGGTTGCCCGTTTCTCTGGTGATTTCAGCCGCAATAACTTTAATTTTGATAGCAGAGATAAAATGCTTGAGATCCTAAAGAAAACTACACAGAAGCAACTGATTAAGTTCTATCAGAATGCGGTAATCAAACATCAAGGGCTGTCATTGATTTCACAAGTGATTGGTAAATCAGGAAACTTGGATGGATATGCGAGATTGAAAGGTTGGAAAACCTATCAGAATGTGACTGAATTTCAGAAACGGTTACCTGTTGAGGTAAGAGATCAGTGATCACAGAGATATCTGTTCACAGGCTTAATGTATTAACTCTGCCGCTGAATGGTCAGCGGCTGATCGAAGCATCGGCCGGGACAGGTAAAACCTACACTATCGGTATCTTATATTTGCGTCTTCTGCTTGGGTTGGGGAAAGATGCTGCTTTTTCACGGCCTTTGAGCGTGGAAGAAATTTTGGTAGTGACTTTTACTGAGGCAGCAACAAATGAGTTACGTGGGCGTATCCGTGAAAATATTCATAAACTTCGCCTTGCTTGTATTCGAAACGAAATAGAAGGTGCAGAACCAGCCTATCAACAGCTATTGGATGAAATCCCAGATAAAGGTCGGGCGGCTATCTGGTTACTGGCCGCAGAGCGGCAAATGGATGAAGCCGCGATTTATACCATTCATGGTTTTTGTCAGAGGATGTTGGCGCATAATGCTTTTGAATCTGGGATCTTGTTTGAACAGACATTAATTCAGGATCAACATCCATTAGAACGGCAGGGGTGTGCTGATTTCTGGCGGCGACACTGTTATCCATTGCCATTATCAATGGCACAGGTAATCAGTCAGGAGTGGAGTGGGCCGGAAGCTCTGCTGGCTGAATTATACCCTTATTTACAAGGGGATATGCCATATATTGTTAATGCGCCGAACAGTGATGAAACGCTGTTAAGTCGTCATGAAAAAATTACCCAGTTGATCAGTGATGTTAAATACCAATGGAATGAAGTTGCTGGAGAATTGCACGATTTAATTGCGGGTTCTGGTGTCGATAAAAGAAGTTACAGTAGTAAGCACTTACCAAATTGGCTGAATAGTGTCACGGATTGGGCTCAGGCACCTACAGAGGATTATCTGTTGCCAAAAGCGTTGGAGAAATTCCAGCAATCAGTATTGGCAGAAAAAACAAAAAAAGGTGAGGTACCTGAACATTCACTTTTTGTTGCGATCGATGATTTATATAAGCAACCACTTACTTTACGTGATTTGATTATCTCCAGGGCTATTATTGAGATTCGCCAATCAATCGGTCAGGAAAAATTGACGCGCGGTCAGATGGGGTTTGATGATTTACTTATCCGCCTTGATGATGCTCTGAAAGGCCCGGGCAGTGATTTGCTTGCCGAGACTATCCGCCGGCGCTATCCGGTTGCGTTGATCGACGAATTTCAGGATACCGATCCACAACAATACCGGATTTTCCATACCATCTATGGCGGTCAGCCTGAAAATGGATTGCTGTTTATTGGTGATCCTAAACAGGCTATTTATGCATTTCGCGGCGCAGATATTTTCACTTATATTCGCGCCCGTTCTCAGGTAAGTGCTCACTATACTCTGGAAACAAACTGGCGCTCTGCTTACTCAATGGTACAGGCAGTAAACAAACTGTTTATGCGTTCAGAAAATCCATTTTTGTTTGAACAGATCCCTTTTATTAAAGTTTCTGCGGCAGAGAAAAACCGAGAACTTTCTTTTAGTTATGATGGTGAAGAACAGGCCGCATTGAATTTCTGGTTACAACCAGGTGAAGGTGTTTCTACCGGAGATTATGAGCAAACGATGTCACGGCTCTGTGCTGCGCAAATTCGTGATTGGTTGCAAGCAGGTAGTGAAGGGCGGGCTTTGTTACATAAAAGTGAAGGTTCTCGGCCTGTGACGGCGGCTGATATTACGGTTTTGGTGCGTAGTAGAAAGGAAGCCATACTGATCCGTAATGCACTTAATTTGTTATCTATCCCTTCCGTATTTCTTTCTAACCGAGAGAGTGTATTTGCTACCGCAGAAGCCAAGGATCTTCTCTGGTTACTACAAGCGGTGTTATCACCGGAAAAAGAACGGGTTTTAAGAAGTGCGTTGGCGAGTGGTTTATTTGGTCTAACTGCCTGGCAGATAGACAAGTTGAATCATGATGAAAAGAGATGGGATCAGTTAGTTGATGAATTTGATGGCTATTTTCGTCTGTGGCAACGCCGCGGTGTGTTACCTATGTTGCGAGCGGTCATCGCCAACCATCATATTGCTGAGAATTTGCTTGCTAGTTATGACGGTGAACGACGTTTGACGGATGTGATGCATATTGGTGAGTTGTTGCAGGAAATATCTTTGCAACTTGACAGTGAACATGCGGTCACTCGCTGGTTGGCTCAGCAAATCTCTCATCCTGATCCACAATCTGAAAATCAGCAGATGCGGCTGGAAAGTGATCGTCATTTGGTACAAATTTGTACTATCCATAAATCTAAGGGGCTGGAATATCCGCTGGTATGGTTGCCATTTATCTGTAATTTCAGGGAGCAGAAGCGGGCGATATATCATGATCGTACAAGCTTTAATACTTGCCTCGATATCTTTCCTGACGACGAGACGATTGAGCTGGCGGAACAAGAACGATTGGCAGAGGATTTGCGTTTACTCTATGTCGCATTAACGCGTTCTGTTTACCATTGCAGTGTCGGCGTGGCTCCGTTGATAAAAGGCAATAAGAAAAAGGCCGGGGATACTGATCTGCATCAATGTGCTCTGGGCTATCTGTTGCAAAAGGGAGTGAAAGGGGATGCTGATTTTTTGGCGACATCGCTTAAAGAATTAAGTGGAGATGGCATTGTTATATCATCAATTAATGAGACTGACGATCATCCCTGGCAATCGCACAGTAAAAATGATTTAGCCCTGTCGGCCAGGCAATTTAAACGCAGAATGCAGGATGACTGGCGTATTACCAGTTATTCTGGTTTACGAAACTCTGTGGTTCATCGTGGCAATGCTTCCGCTTATTTTGCTGGAGAAGAATCTATTGACGTGATTGTTCAGTCTATTGCGCCAAAGCTTGATGTTGATGCTAGTGGTGAAAAGCAGTTAGCAGAACAACCTGAAATGACACCACATACATTCCCTAGGGGGGCCTCCGCGGGGACTTTTTTGCACGCTATTTTAGAAGAAATTAGTTTCAGCCAACGACCTGATGAGAAATGGTTGGCAGAACAACTGCAATCAGCCGGATTTGATGAACACTGGAGTGGGACATTACAGCAATGGATGGCCGATATTTTTACCATTCCATTGAATGAGGAAGGAGTGCAGCTGGCAAAAATTCCGCTGCATCATCAACAGAATGAAATGCAATTTTATCTACCGGTTGAGCAACTTTTGCGATCTCAGACATTGGATACACTGATGCGTCGTTATGACCCGGTTTCTGCTCGTTGCCCTCAACTGGAATTTCAACAGGTGAAAGGGATGCTGAAAGGATTTATTGATTTGGTTTTCTGTTGGCAAGACAGATTCTACGTGCTGGATTACAAATCAAACTGGTTGGGAGAGGAGAGCCAGTTTTATACTCGCCAGGCAATGGAAATAGCCATGATTGAGCATCGTTATGACCTGCAATATCAGCTTTATACACTGGCATTGCATCGTTACTTACGTCACCGGCTGGCTAATTATGATTACCAACAACATTTCGGCGGGGTGATTTATCTGTTTCTAAGGGGGATAGATAAACAACAGCCGGGGAATGGTATTTTCCATTGTCGGCCATCGGCTGAATTTGTTGATGCTTTGGATCTGCTTTTCAGTGGCAATGAACAGTCTGAGAAAGAGAAAAATTGATGATTTCGTTATTACAACAGGCAGTAAACCTCAGGCTTTTGCGTTCATTGGACTTACAGTTTGCTCATGCATTGATTGAGGATAAAGATCCTGTTTTGTTATTGGTGATGGCGTTGTTGAGCGCTGAAACAGGTACCGGGCATGTTTGCCTGCCAGTTAATCGGATAACGCCAGAATACTTTTTTGATGGGCGGCATCGTGAATTTGCAGAGCAGTTGTGGCGGGTCGCGGGAAAACCTGATGAGCAGAGTTTGCTGATAGCACTGGAAAATTGTGCTGCGGTTAGTGATGGATTTCAACCAACGCCTATTGTGCTTTCCCATGACCGGCTTTATTTGCAGAGAATGTGGCAAAGTGAATGTCAGGTGGCCGCTTTCTTTGCCGGCAATCAACCAATCGATAATATTCAGGAACAGCAACTGAGAGCTGTTTTAGATGAATTATTCATGCTGCCTGAGGAAATAGTGGACTGGCAAAAGGTGGCTGCGGCTGTCGCGGTGACTAGCAGAATTTCGGTTATCTCTGGCGGACCAGGAACCGGGAAAACTACCACTGTTGCTAAGCTATTGGCGGCCTTAATTAAACTTGATCCTGACAAAAAGCGGGTTATCCAACTGGCAGCCCCGACTGGAAAAGCGGCCGCCAGATTGACCGAATCTCTTAATAGTGCGGTTAAAAAATTGCCGCTGACGGAGGAACAGTTTGCATGCATGCCCGATCAGGCACAGACGATTCATCGCTTGCTAGGAGCGCAGCCTGATAGCCAGCGATTACGCTATGACCGAGATAATCCACTTAGTCTGGATGTGCTGGTGGTAGATGAAGCTTCAATGGTGGATTTACCCATGATGGCTAGGTTGATTGATGCATTGCCGCCGAAAGCGAAAATTGTTCTGCTTGGTGACCGAGATCAATTGGCATCAGTGGAGGCAGGAGCGGTGTTGGGTGATATTTGCCGTTTTGCAGAACTGGGATACAGCGTAACGAGGGCACAACAGCTAAGCAGATTAACGGGATGTCGGTTAGCGGCGGGCGATCAGCAAAATATCCCAGAGGTTCGTGATCGTTTGTGTCTTTTACGCAAAAGTTACCGCTTTAATGTGGATTCTGGGATTGGTCAATTGGCTGCGGCCGTTAATCGGGGAAAGAGTCGACAAGCTCTCTCTATTTTGCAGCAATCGTTAAAGGATATCTGTTTTTACCCGTTGTCCGACGATGAAGATTATCAGCGGTTGCTGGCAGAAGCGGTAGCGGGTTATCACGCTTATTTGCAATTGGTAACAGAACGGGCGCCTGCCAAAGCGATTTTAGATGAATTTAACCGCTATCGTTTGTTATGTGCACTTAGAGAAGGGCCGTTTGGTGTCAGTGGACTTAACGAGCGTATAGAACAGCTATTACATCGTCAGGGGCTTATTCGTCGCCCTGTCGGGATTTTCAGCCGTGGTTATGCAGGCAGGCCCATCATGATATCGCGTAATGACAGCACATTGGGCCTATTTAATGGTGATATCGGTATTATGCTGAGGGATGAAAACAATGAACTACGTGCTTATTTTCAACTGCCTGATGGACAGATTAAAGGAATCCAGCCAAGTCGTTTGCCACAACATGAAACTGCATATGTGATGACCGTACATAAATCACAGGGCTCAGAATTTGACCATACAGCTTTGGTATTGCCAACGCAATTTGTGCCGGTTGTCAGCCGTGAATTGGTTTATACAGCGATAACCCGCGCCAGAGAAAAACTGACTCTGTATGCACATGAAGCGGTATTGCGTCAGGCAATCCAGACACCAACTCAAAGGCGAAGTGGATTAGCAGAGCGGCTTAGCTTACAGGAGGATTAGCGCTTGCTCTGTAGACTGACTTGTGTAAAAAAATTTATCTATTAATGATGTGGTCATATCTTATCTGACGTTTTTTGAACGTTATTTACGCAAGTGTTGGATTGGAATTTTTAAGCCCGACAAGCAGGTCATTAATATTTTTAATGAGATTTCTGATTTGCCGTACTGACTTCGGTAAATATGCCTTTTGTTTTTGTAAAAAGTTCTCGATTGGGTGATTGAAAAATTCTTGTGTAGTTAGCTAGAGATTGCCTTGTTCTATTCAAAATAAATGCATCTTAAACCTGCCTGTATGCCAAATTTTGGCTAGTTTCTAATTGAAGTATTTTCTTGGTTTTTTTTAGTTGAGTGATTATTAGCCGTAATGTTCAGTCGGTAATACCGATTAGTTTCATTGTGATGGCTATATACTGATCGATATCTTAATTTCACCGATTCAAGAGTCGTTACAATTACTGAATCAAATTGTTAATGTGTGTATTTTGTTATCAATGTAAACAAAAAAATTATAAATTTAATAAATTTTAATATTATTGTGTGGTTAATGTCACAGTTTGTGAATATATTAAATGAAATTTATTATTATTTGATGATATAAACGCCTAATTACATGAATTGTGATTTGTTTACTAAACGGATTGCGGATATGTCTGGATAGCTTGCTAGGGGTGAGATGAATATCCAGATTTTTGATTTAAGGATTAAGTTGTCTGATGCAAGATAATGAAATGAGTACTGAGTCACCCCACTCTTCCCCGGAGCTGGATACCGGCCTGATTTGTTTGGCCATGTTGGCCAGGTTTCACAACATAGCTATATCGACTGAACAACTTTCACACGAATTTTCTACTTCTAACCAAGGTCTTACCCTGAAGGAGCTGTTGCTGGCTGCTCGTCATTCAGGGTTGAAAGCCAAGGCTGTACACACAACACTTGCCAGACTTGAACATACTCCATTGCCAGCCATTGCCGTTGATAGAGATGGGAAGTTTTTTATTTTGGCCAAACTGGATAAAGAACAGGCTTTGATTCAAGACCCACGTTCGGCGCGCCCCGAAGTTATCAGCTTCGAGCAACTTGAGCAGCGTTGGACAGGGCAACTGGTGCTTGTGCGTTCCAGTAACGGTCTGCCCGGAGAGACCTCACGCTTTGACTTCACTTGGTTTATCCCGGCTATCGTCAAATACCGCAAGTTGTTGGGTGAAGTTTTGTTGGGGTCTTTTGCCTTGCAGTTGTTTGCCTTGGTGACTCCGTTGTTCTTTCAGGTGGTCATGGACAAAGTACTGGTGCACCACGGCCTAACCACACTGGATGTTATCGCGACGGGATTGCTGGGTATCATGCTGTTCGAGTCGGCCCTGAGCGGTCTGCGTAGCTACGTGTTTACTCATACGACCAGCCGTATTGATGTGGAGTTGGGATCGAATCTGTTTCGGCACTTGATTAATCTGCCGCTGGCTTACTTCCAGGCCAGGAGAGTCGGTGATTCTGTGGCTCGTGTCCGCGAACTGGAAAACATCCGCAGCTTCCTCACTGGCAATGCCATTACCCTGATGCTCGACGTGCTTTTTTCTCTGGTGTTCATCCTTGTGATGTTCTATTACAGCGGCTGGTTGACCCTCGTTGTGGTGTTATCATTGCCTCTCTATGCACTCGTTTCGGGGGTGGTTACACCTCTCTTGCGTAAGCGATTACAGGATAGCTTCACACGCAACGCTGAGAATCAGGCATTCCTTGTCGAAACGGTAAATGGCATCGATACCCTAAAGTCAATGGCGGTTGAACCGCAGGCCATCCGCAAGTGGGACAACCAACTGGCGGCTTATGTTGCCGCAGGTTTCAAAACACAGACCTTATCCACTATCGCCAATGAAAGCGTCTCGCTTATTGGCAAGTTAGTGACGGTCGCCACACTCTGGCTCGGTGCGCGTCTCGTGATAGAGGGGCAGCTATCGGTGGGGGAGTTGATCGCATTCAATATGCTGGCCGGTCGTGTCAGCGGCCCTATCATGCGTCTGGCGCAACTGTGGACCAGCTTCCAGCAGACCGGGGTTTCAGTGCAGCGTCTGGGAGACATCCTTAATTCCCGTACTGAATTGTCTCAGGCTACACGTAGCACAGTACCGCCGCTCAAGGGGCAGGTAGAGTTTGAACAGGTGCATTTTCGTTATCGGGCTGATGGTTCTGAGGTGCTACGCGGAATCAACCTGGTCATTGGTGCGGGAGAAATCATCGGTGTGGTGGGTCGCTCCGGTTCCGGTAAAAGCACCCTGACCCGCTTGTTGCAGCGACTCTATGTTCCGGAGCGCGGACGGGTCATGGTCGATGGCATGGACTTGGCATTGGCTGATGTGTCCTCGCTGCGCCGACAGATTGGTGTGGTGTTGCAGGACAATATGCTATTCAACCGCAGCATTCGCGAAAACATTGCCTTGAGCGATCCGGGGGCGCCGCTCGAAGTGGTCATGCATGCCGCCCGCATGGCTGGAGCTCATGAATTCATCCTTGAACTGCCCGAAGGTTACGACACCATTGTGGGTGAGCACGGAGCGTCACTTTCGGGCGGTCAACGGCAACGGGTAGCCATTGCCCGAGCTTTGATCGGCAATCCTCGCATTTTGATTTTCGACGAGGCGACCAGTGCGCTGGACTACGAGTCTGAACGGGTGGTGCAGCAGAATATGCAAAGCATTTGCAAGGGACGCACGGTCATCATTATCGCTCATCGGTTGTCCTCTGTACGCGACGCGCATCGTATCCTTGTGATGGATCGCGGGCAGATCGTTGAACAGGGAGCCCACGCCGAGTTACTGTCGCGTCAGGACGGCCACTATTCACGACTGTATCAAATGCAGCAGGGCTGAAAGGCTTCCATTTCCGGAGCGTACGATGAAAACGGCTAATAACGTAATCAATGGTTAATAACACAGTCAGAGGTAGATGTGACCAAGATAAATATACTCCGATTCAAGGAAAATAATTTCGAATGAGCGCCACCCTTTCTTTATTGCAGCGTTATCGTCACGCGTGGCGTCAGTCTTGGGGCCAACGTAAAAGCATGGATGTGTCGCCGCGACTTGCTCATGAATTACAGTTTTTACCGACGGCTTTGGAGTTGCAGGAAACACCGGTTCACCCAGCACCGAGAATTTTCACCTGGAGCATTATGGGTTTCGCTGTATTGGCGTTGCTCTGGGCCTACATCGGCAAAATCGAGGTAGTGGCTATCGCTCCGGGAAAGGTCGTTCCCAATGGCAAGACCAAGTTGATTCAATCCAGTGAAACGGCGGTGGTCAGAGCGATCCACGTCAATGACGGCCAAACGGTGAAAGTTGGCGAGTTGTTGGTCGAACTCGACCCGACGGCGGCGAGCGCTGACGTCAGCCGGGTCCAGAGTGAGCTGCTGGCTGCTCATATCGACAGTGCGCGGAGTGCCGCCATGCTCGACGCGATCAATCAGCAACAGCCGCCGGCGTCGCTGGTAGGGACGATTGCCAACGCCAACCCTGAGCAGGTGCTCAGTGCCCAACGCTGGCTTCAAGGACAATACCAGGAATACCGCAGCAACCTAGAGTTGGTGGATGCGGAAATCCACCAACGCAGCGCCGAAATTCAGTCTGCGCAGTCTCAGGTGGCTAGCCTGCGAAAAACGTTACCGATTGCTACGCGATTGGCCGAGGATTACCAGCGGTTATTGGCGAAACAGTATGTGTCGCGGCATGCATATCTGGAAAAAGAGCAGACGCGGTTGGATCTGCAACGCCAGTTAAGCGTACAGCAGGCCAGTGTCTTGCAGCATACCGCCGCTCGGGACGAAGCGCGACGTCGGCGTGAGGCCGTTGTTGCGCAAAATCGCCGCGCCATGCTTGACCTGCAACAGGAAGCAAACAAAAAAGCAGCAACCTTGGTTCAGGAGCTGGCGAAGGCCCGTTACCATGAAACCCTGACCAGCCTCAAAGCTCCGGTGGCTGGCACAGTTCAACAACTTGCTATCCATACCGTCGGTGGTGTGGTGACACCGGCTCAGCCGCTGATGGTCATCGTTCCCGCAGACCAACCGGTAGAAGTGGAAGCCATGCTGGAAAACAAGGATGTGGGTTTCGTCCACGTTGGCCAACCGGTCACTGTCAAAGTGGAAACCTTCACTTTCACCAAGTACGGCACTGTTGACGGCGAAGTGCTCAACGTATCGAACGACGCTATCGAGGATGAAAAACGTGGGCTTATCTATAGCAGCCGTATTCGCTTGAAGTCTGATCACGTGATGGTCAATGGTCAGCGAGTCGCGCTATCTCCGGGCATGTCGATCACGGCAGAAATAAAAACCGATCAACGTCGAGTGATCGATTACTTCTTAAGCCCATTGCAGCAGCATCTGGATGAAAGCCTGAGAGAACGGTAAGAGAACGGCGGCTTGTGGGGGCAGCTCTGTGAGCCCGGTTCGCTATACTCACCGTTTTCCGAGTTTGAGATAAGTTACTGTTAATGGTCAAAGGGTTTTTCGCAGTCTTACTTTGTTTGGAGTGACTTGATGAAAGTATTACGTATACACGAAAGGTTCAAAAACTGGCGCAACATGATTATTTTCATGAGCTGCACCTTATTAATGGCATGCTCTAAGCCGATGGATGTATATAAACCGATTGATGTATCGCATTCGGGGCAATCCGTCAAGATTGATTTTGAAATCAGTAAGATTAGAGAATATCGGGTTTCTCTGTTATTTGCGGTTGGGGATAGTCAGGAGGAAAAAGAAAGGCGATCTGAGTTATTCCGTGCTCATGTTGATGGAGTTGCCATACCTATTGCTTTTCGTCTGGTTAAAGACGGCAAAGTTCTTTTTGACGAGGAAATAAACACAGTGGGTGCAACGCTGATGCATACCGTCCATTATAAAGAGAAAAAGATAGATACGGCGGTACGTACTATTGACATATTTCAGTTCACTCCCGGACATTACTCGATGGTAATTACCACTCTGGAAGATGTGCCAGCTTTTAATGGTATTGAGAGCTTTGTACATATTACGGATAGTGTATTCAATTAATGGCATTGAGAGTTTTATACAGCTCATATATTTTAATCCGAAGATTTAAAATGGTATCAGTATAAACAAAGAAAATATTAAAATTTTGAGTGACGAAATGAAAATATTACAGGTATATGAAAGATTTAAAAACTGGCGAAATATCATTGTTTTTATGAGCTGCACCTTATTAATGGCATGTTCTGAGCCCATCAATATATACAGACTGATTGACGTGTCGAAGTCTGGTCAGTCAGTCAAAATTGATTTTGAAATCAGCAAGAAAGGAGATTATCAGTTTGCCCTGCTGTTTGCTAGAGGGCATGGTTATGATGAAATGAACAGGCGAGATGAGTTATTTGGGAGTATTGATGATGACGGGGTGACAACTCCCGTTTCGCTTCATCTGGTTAGAAACGGCCAGGTTTTCTTTGACAAGAAAATAAACGCAGGGGGATATGCTTGGGGGCACGCCTTCTATTACGAAGAGATAAGGGTAAATACGGTTGTGCGAGAAATTAAAACATTTTCGTTACCCCCCGGACGTTACTCTGCGGTAATTACCACCCTGGAGGATGTCCCCGCTTTTAATGGCATTGAGAGTTTTATACAGCTCATATATTTTAATCCGAAGATTTAAAATGGTATCGGTATAAACAAAGAAAATATTAAAATTTGGAGTGGCGTAATGAAAGTATTACAGGTAAACGAAAGATTCAAAAATTGGCGAAATATTATTGTTTTTATGAGCTGTACATTATTAATGGCCTGCTCTAAGCACATTGAGACTATACGCAAACCAATTGATGTGTCGCATTCTGGTCAATCCGTCGAGATTAATTTTGAACTCAGCAAGAGCGAGGCTGGAGATTATCAGTTTGCCCTGCTGTTTGATAAAGGGAATGATTATCAAGAAATTCTAAGGCGGCTTGAGTTGTTTGGGAGTATTGATAAGGGAGGAGTTATAACCCCCGTTTCGTTTCGTTTGGTTAAAGACGGCAAGGTTTTTTTTGACGAGGAAATAAACGCGGTGGGGAGCGAAGGAACACAATCCTTTTATTATAAAGAGAGAAGTATAACTGCGGCTGTGAGAGAAATTAAAACACTTTCGTTACCCTCCGGACGTTACTCTGCGGTAATTACTACCTTGGAGAATGTGCCTGCTTTTAATGACATTCAGAGTTTTGTCGAGTTCACCTATTACAATCCGAAAATTTGATCCACATCTGTAAAAAAACAAGGAAATAACAAGTATGGAAAAGAAATATACCGTAACCTATAAAGTTGCTCCGATGGGGGCTAAATATATTTATCAGGCTGATAAGGGAGAGCATAAGGCGGGAGACGTACATTCTTCATCCGGAGGTCATATGTGGTATGTTTTAAATGACGGGGATGGGAATAAAAAGAGTTTTGGTTTCGAGTCAAAGCATGACCAAATGTCTGGCGAAGGGAAAATAACCAATTTTGATAATGCCGCCTACCAACAGACCTCTTATGAAGTTACCGTGTCCTTAACTGAAGATCAGTACAACAAGTTAAGCAAATTTTCAGAAAAACCAAAGCCAGAAGAATTTGATGATAAACGCTATAGGTTGCTCACCAACAGTTGCGTGGATTTCGTATTTGCATCATTAAAAGTCATTGGATACAGTCGTAAAGATTTTTTTGGATTCAGTCGTAAAGATTTTCAAGGAGATCTGTGGCCTAATAATAATGTTGATGATTTGCAGAAGATGTTTACTAAGCATGGAGCTCAAATCATTCGTGACAACCTGACTCGTCATGGTGAGTATTATGAAGAAAAAGGCGGCATGCAATGTTTATGGCTTGGCGTAGACGATATACATCCTCGCCCGCTGGGGACAAATTTGATTAACATTGATATCAAGCCCTCGCCGCAACCCCAGCGGCAGATTCAGGGAGAAAGTAAGGCTCAACAGGATGTCACCAACGGTTATATCCAAAATTCAGCGACCCATAAAATATTCACCCTCGCGGGTATTCTCAATAAAACCGATTTTGCTTCAACACAGATGGCTAGCCTTGCCACCGGTGGTATTCGTCCCGGTGAAATGCAGCTTGACCCCAATGTCCGGCCCAACGCCTATTTGTCGCAGTTCTACCTCGACCTGACCTTGAACAGCAATAAACAGGATACCAGCCTGCGCAATGCCGTGACGTTGAACGGTTTATCGGCGATGACGACGTTCAACACTTATGTCGACCCGCTGTTATTGGATCTGGATGGCAATGGTGTGCACATGACTGATATCCGTGACGGCGTGTTGTTCGACATGGATAACAGTGGCACTCTTAAGCGCAGCGGCTGGGCAGATCGCAATACCGGAATACTGGTGATCGATGATGGTAGCGGTCAGATAAAAGATGTCAGCCAGATGTTCTCCGAGTACTACGGCGGTAAGGTAGGGGTAAACGGTGCCGCTGGCGAGAAAAAATTCAAAGATGGTTTCGGGGCTCTGGCTAGTGAAGATGTGAACAAGGACGGAGTAATTGATCAGAATGACCCGATCTGGATCAAGCTACGGGTTTGGGTCGACAGCACACACGATGCAAAAGTCGATGCGGGCGAACTTAAGACACTGGCGGAATTGGGTATTACCCAGATAAACGTCCGGGCTTCGAACAAAACAGAAGTTCGTGATGGGAATAAGGTCGTTGCCAGTGGGTCGTTTACTATCAATGGTAAAACTCAGGAAATGCTGGCCGTCGATTTTCTTGGTGATACTGTTAGCAACACCCTGAGCACTCAGGGAGCTGGCACGAAAGTGACTTCCACCACCAAAGGCATCACTACCACGGCTTATGCCAGTCAGAGTGAAACAGATGAAACCTTAAATGCTGAGCAACTGGGAGTAAGCAATCTGTATGGTGGCAGTGGCAATGATACGTTGATTGCTACAAAAACCGGTAGCTGGCTGGTCGGGGGCGCAGGGAGCAATACCTATGTTGGCGGTGCTGGCGATGACGTCTTTGTCATCAGCGCTTCTGACGATACGAAAAACATTCACGGCAATGGCGGGCACGATACGGCGATCATTGTCGGCAAAAAAGGCGTGGAGCTGAACATGGCTCAAGCCGGTTTAACTATGGCTCAAGGTGGGAGTGGCAGTGATGTCATCAGAAGCGGTGGAGCCAATGGCGTTTTTATCAAGGGAGGCTCCGGTGATTCGGTGCTGGTCGGTGGTATGGGTAACGACGTCCTGGTCGGCGGCAGCGGGCACAACACCATCATTGGAGGCAGTGGAAAGTCGGTTATCTATGCCGGTCCTCAGGGCGACACAATCTATGCTTCCGAAGGCGGTAGTATCATTCACGCAGGTGGTGGCGCCGATAAGATTTTCGGAGGCTTCGGTGACGACGTGATCGAAGTGGGCCACGGCAATGCTACGATTGATGGGGATGGTGGGATCAACATCGTCAGCCTGCACGGTAATCACGGCGACTATCGAATCACCCGTACCGATAGCGGATATATCGTGGCCGACAAGGTCGCCGGGCGTGACGGCACGGTAACGCTGAAAAATATCCAGAAACTCAATTTTTCAGATATTTCGGCTGTTGATTTACAAATACCTGATGCTATGCCTGTCGAGGATGTCCTCACCCACGACAAGGACGGCAAGGTTTTTGATCGTACTCAGCCCCATCTGATTTCCGCAGAAAGTCTGTTGGCTAACGATCAACACCTTAACAGTCAGGGAGCCTTGCGCATTGCCAATGTTGGTGATGCGATAGGTGGTACGGTCAGCCTCACAAACCAAGGCGATGTCTTGTTTACGCCGGACCCGCTTTACACTGGCCTGATCAGCTTCAAATACGGTGTCACCGATGCGGCCGGTAATCCTTCGGCATCGGTAGTAGACCTGAACAGCGGGGAAACAGCGCCGATGCGTGCCCCTGTCACGTTACTGACCCCGGAAGTTCCTCTCGATCCATTGGCTGCTCAGCAGTGGTATCTGAGCGATGCCAATATTCTGCCGGTCTGGAAGGACTACACCGGCAAGGGGGTACGCATTGGTCAGTTCGAGCCGGGTGGTAAGTTTGCCACCGCGCCTGAAATATTTGATATCAATCACCCCGACCTTGCGGCGAATGTCGACAAAGCCTGGTTGCAGACTCAACAAACCAATGGCGCCTTGCCGGACGTGATCTCCAACCACGCGACAATGGTGGCAGGTGTGATGGTCGCGGCGAAAAATAATGCAGGCGGCGTCGGGGTTGCCCATGATGCTACGTTGGGTGGTTATTATCTTGCCAATGACGGTGCCGATCTTGCGGGTCTGGGGCATATGGTCAGTTTTGACGTTGCTAACAATAGCTGGGGATTTACCAACGATTTCGCGCTCAGCAGCTTTCAGGACGGCTCTATAAATACTGCCGCGTCGCTGAGTATGAATGCGCAGTATGCGGCGGCTAATGGTCGTGGCGGATTGGGTACTGTCATCGTGGCGGCGGGCGGCAACCATCGTGCAGAAGGCGGCAATGCCCAAGGATCTCTGACCAATAACAACCGCTTTTCGGTGGAAGTCGGTGCAATTAACGCACAGGGCGATTTATCGACTTTGCAGATTGGCTCCTCACCATTCTCCAATCCGGGAGCCAGCCTGTTGGTTTCGGCGCCGGGCAGCAATGTCGTGTCTACCAGCCATATGCTGAAAACCGAACGTGGCTCAACTTTCGGCAATGACTACACCAGCATGCAAGGCACCAGCTTTGCCGCTCCGATAATCTCCGGTGTTGTTGCGCTGATGCTTGAGGCCAACCCGAACTTAGGTTATCGGGATGTGCAGCAGATCCTTGCTCTATCCGCTCGCAAGATCAATGACCCATCTACCAAATGGAACGATAATAACAGCCATAGCTGGAATGGCGGCGGCATGCATACCAGCAACGATTACGGTTTTGGTCAAGTCGATGCGCGAGCCGCTGTTCGTTTGGCTGAGTCTTGGATGACTCAAAGCACCGCTGCTAATGAGTACGTCTATAGCGCATCCAGCGGTCCTGTGGGGAAAACTTTGGCTGCGGGCGAGACGCTGACGTCATCCATCGCCATGAATGCCGGTCTGAATGTTGAGCATGTCGAGATCGATTTTGACGCTCAGGTAGGCCGTCTTGGCGATCTAACGCTCAAACTGATCTCTCCCGATGGCACTCAGAGCATATTGCTCAATCGTCAAGGTAAGGTTCCAGACGGCATGCCGGGCGCGAGTGCGAGCGATCTGGGTAGTAGCCAGTCAGGAACGTTCAAGTACAGCTTTATGTCGACTCATGATTTTGGCGAACGCTCGGCTGGCAATTGGACCCTCCAAGTGACCGATGCGAATTCCGGCCTGCCGGTTACATTAAATGGCTGGTCGCTACGTTTGTACGGCAGCAAGAGTACCCCGGATGACACTTATTTTTACACCGACGAATATATCCAGTCGGTGGTCGGGCAGGCCAACCGTGCGGTGCTGGATGACGCGGTCAATGGCGTGGCGGGTGGGCGTAATACCCTCAATGCGGCGGCTGTTTCGCGGGATACCTCAGTCAACTTGCTGGCCGGTGTTGCCAGCATTGGCGGCGCAGCGTTGACGATAAAGAATCCGTCGGGCATTCAGAACATCGTCACCGGCGATGGCAACGATACGCTGGTGGCAGGTAATGCGGATGCATTGCTTGATGGCGGGCGTGGAAACAACACACTGGCAGGCGGTGCGGGTAAGGACTTCTTTGTGGTTCACCGCCGTGAGGCAGGCAGCGATATCATCAGCAACTTCGAGGCCGCTCGTGGCGAAATCATCGATCTGGTCGGATTTGGTGGCAAAACATTTGCCGATCTGTTGCTGACGCAACAGGGGGCGGATGTTAAGGTCGATCTGGATAAGGGGCAGAGTATTGTCCTGAAAAATCAGACACTCGCCGGGATCGGTGCGGCGAACTTCAAGTTCCAGAACACCTTTATTGCCCCAGTAGCTTACACGAGTAGCGACGCCTCAACGCTCCAGCCACAAGAAGGCTTGGGAACCGTGATCCTTAAGGGCGGCGGCAAGGGCGTCATGCTTACTAGCGATGCTCAGGGGCAGATGAAATTTAGCTTGAATGGAACGATCTATAGTCATGACAGTGCGGCGTCAGACGTTTTTGTGGTGGCAGCCCAACCGGGCGTCAAGGACTACAAGAATGCATTACGTGGATTCCGTCATGGCATTGATAAAATTGATTTGCGTCAAACCGGAATTACTGATTTCAGCCAACTAACAATTGCTAAGAGTAATCGTGGCACGATCAACGGCCTGTCACAAATTCATGGCGTTGAAGTTGTTTTTAATGGAGCTAGCGGTACTGATTCAAACGTGAAGTTGCTGTATCTCGATACCTTGGATATTTCGCAGGTCGATGCGGCCGACTTCCTCTTTGCGGAGCCTTCGCCGGATTTGGTGCCAACAGTCGGGCCAGTGGTGACGCAATCTCCCGATAAACCGACGGTGACTTTCCCGGACGCATTAACACCGATCACTATTCCTAAGTGGGAACCGATTAAGTTTGAACCGTTCACTTTTCCTAAAGTTGAACCGATTGATATGTCTAAGTTTGAACGGACTGTTACCCCTGAGCGGGAAGCGATAAGTATCCCTCCTTTTGAACTACACCTAATGCCCCGCGTTCCGAAAATTGAGCCGGCAGTGGAACCTACACCAGTGACTACTGATCCTAATTCCATTACGGTCGAAGTCCCCTTTGGCAAGGTTACTTTGGGGAACGAGAGCAAGACTATCAATGTGGAAGCTATAGGTGGCAAAGTGGTTGCGGGTAACGGTGACAATACAGTCAATGTGGCAGAATCGATGTCAAATATTATGCTGGGTGATGGTAATAACGTCATTGTCGGAGATATCAACAAACTCACAGTCGGACATGGCAACAATAGTATCACTGATACAGGAAGGGGGGCGACAATGAAGGTGGGTGATGGTAATAACCATATAGTAACTAGTGGTACCATGTCGCGAGTGGAAGCTGGGAATGGTGATAACCATATCGTGACCAGAGGTACTATGTCGAAAGTAAAAGTCGGGGATGGTAATAACAATATTGTGACCAGTGGTACTATGTCGACGGTAGAAGTCGGGCATGGGGACAACGATTTGGAATTTAGTGGTAGGATGGGGAACTTGGTGTTCGGAAAGGACATCAGCCCTGAGCGTCTATGGTTCCAGCATGAAGGGCAGGATCTGCAAATTTCGGTCATTGGCAGTAAGCAGGAGGTAACGTTGCATAATTGGTATGCCAGTCACCCCGAACGACCAGGTAGCATTATGGCTGGTGACGGTCATCGGTTGATGGACAGAGATGTCGAAAATCTTGTCCAAGCTATGGCTGCATTCGCGCCGCCAGCGCCAGCGACTGCAATGCTCGGCGATGTTGAGCAACAGCGGCTGCAACCAGTGCTGGCAGCTAACTGGAATTGATCGGTAACAAGGCCCGCGATGGTTATCGCGGGTCTTCATAAATAGGTGAATTGCGTCGTTTAAATGTAAGCGCCCCATATGAGGACTTCTGTCTTTCGACAGGCAAAATGTCTAACTTTTGGGGCGCGCTTTCATCATTTAATATGAATGGAAAATACAAAATAACCATTTATTTAATCGCCAAGTATGTCAGTCAGTGTGGAATTAAAAACAGATTAATAGCGTTGCACTTATTAATGGCATGTTCTAAGCACATTGATATTATACGTAAACTGATTGAAGTGTCGCATTCTGGGCAATCTGTTGAGATTAATTTTGAACTCAGCAAGAGCGAGGTTGGAGATTATCAGTTTGTCCTTCTGTTTGAAACTGGGGATGGTCATGATGAAATGGAAAGGCGGTTTAAGTTGTTTGGGAGTATTGATAAGGGAGGAGTTATAACTCCTGTTTCGTTTGGTTAAAGACGGCAAGGTTTTTTTTGACGAGGAAATAAACGCGATGGGGAGCGAAGGAACACAATCCTTTTATTATAAAGAGAGAAATATAACTGCGGCTGTGAGAGAAATTAAAACACTTTCGTTACCCTCCGGACGTTACTCTGCGGTAATTACTACCTTGGAGGATGTCCCCGCTTTTAATGGCATTGAGAGTTTTGTAGAGCTCACGTATTTTAATCCGAAGATTTAAAATGGTATCAGTATAAACAAAGAAAATATTAAAATTTTGAGTGACGAAATGAAAATATTACGGGTACATGAAAGGTTTAAAAACTGGCAAAACATTATTGTTTTTATGAGCTGTACATTATTAATGGCCTGCTCTAAGCACATTGAGACTATACGCAAACCAATTGATGTGTCGCATTCTGGTCAATCCATCGAGATTAATTTTGAACTCAGCAAGAGACAGGTTGGAGATTATCAGTTTGCTCTGCTGTTTGCTACCACGGATGATTATGATGAAATGGACAGGAGATTTAAGTTGTTCGGGAATATTGATCATGATGGGGTTGCAATCCCCATTTCGTTCCGTCTAGTTAAAGATGGTAAGATTTTTTTTGACAAGGAAATAAACGTAGTGAGGTTTGATGGTGTGGAAGCCTTCTATTATGAAGAGAGAAGGATAAATACGGCTGTGCGAGAAATTAAAACACTTTCGTTACCCCCTGGGCGTTATTCTGCTGTCATTACCACCTTGGAGGATGTCCCCGCTTTTAATGGCATTGAGAGTTTTGTAGAGCTCATCTATTTTAATCCGAAGATTTAAGGCGATTTAAAATGGTATCGGTATAAACAAAGAAAATATTAAAATTTGGAGTGATGAAATGAAAATATTACAGGTGCACGAAAGATTTAAAAATTGGAGAAATATTATTGTTTTTATGAGTTGTACATTATTAATGGCCTGCTCTAAGCACATTGATATATACAGACCGATTGACGTATCGAAGTCTGGTCAATCAGTCAAAATTGATTTTGAAATCAGCAAGGTTGGAAATTATCAGTTTGCCCTGCTGTTTGCTAATGGGGATGGTTTTGATGAAATGGAAAGGAGGGATAAATTGTTTGGGAGTATTGATAAGAACGGGGTTGTAATCCCCGTTTCACTTCGTCTGGTTAAAAACGGTAAGGTTTTTTTTGATGAGAAAATAAACGCTGTGGGAAGCGGTTGGGGGCGTACCTTTGATTACGAAGAGAGAAGGGTAAATACGACTGTGCGAGAAATTAAGACATTTTCTTTACCCGCCGGATGCTACTCTGCGGTAATTACTACCTTGGAGGATGTCCCCGCTTTTAATGGCATTGAGAGTTTTGTAGAGCTCACGTATTTTAATCCGAAGATTTAAGGCGATTTAAAATGGTATCAGTATAAACAAAGGAAATATCAAAATTTGGAGTGACGAAATGAAAGTATTACGTATACATGAAAGGTTAAAAAATTGGCGAAATATTATTGTTTTTATGAGCTGTACATTATTAATGGCCTGCTCTAAGCACATTGATACTATATATAAGCCGATTGATGTGTCGCATTCGGGGGAATCCGTCGAGATTAATTTTGAACTCAGTAAGCGAAAGGCTGGAGATTATCAGTTTGCTCTGCTGTTTGATAAAGGGGATGATGATGAAATGAAAAGGCGGCTTGAATTATTCGGTTATATTGATAAGGACGGAGTTATAACCCCCGTTTCGCTTCATTTGGTTAGAAACGGCGAGGTTTTTTTTGACGAGAAAATAAACGCAGGGGGACGTAGCTGGGGACGTAGCTTCGATTACGAAGGGAGAAGTATAACTACGGCTGTGCGAGAAATTAAAACACTTTCGTTACCCCCTGGGCGTTATTCTGCTGTCATTACCACCTTGGAGGATGTCCCCGCTTTTAATGGCATTGAGAGTTTTATACAGCTCATATATTTTAATCCGAAGATTTAAAATGGTATCAGTATAAACAAAGGAAATATCAAAATTTGGAGTGATGAAATGAAAATGTTACAGGTATATGAAAGATTTAAAAATTGGCGAAATATTATTGTTTTTATGAGCTGCACCTTATTAATGGCATGCTCTAAGCCCATTGATATATACAAACCGATTGACGTGTCGAAGTCTGACCAGTCAGTCAAAATTGATTTTGAAATCAGCAAGAAAGGAAATTATCAGTTTGCCCTGCTGTTTGATAAAGGGGATGACTATGAGGAAATGAAAAGGCGGCTTGAGCTGTTCGGAGATATTGATAGGGACGGGATAATAACCCCTATTTCACTTCAGATAGTTAAAGATGGAAAGGTTTTCTTTGATGAGAAAATAAACGCTGGAGGATATGGCTGGGGACGTACCTTCGATTACGAAGAAAGGAGTATAACCACGGCAGTGAGAGAAATTAAAACATTTTCGTTACCCCCCGGACGCTACTCTGCGGTAATTACCACTCTGGAGGATGTCCCTGCTTTTAATAGAATTGAGAGTTTTGTCGAGTTCACCTATTACAATCCAAAAATTTAAGAAGATTTAAAATGACATCGATATAAACAAAGGAAATATTAAAGTTTGGAGTGACGAAATGAGAGTGTTACGTATAAATGAAAGATTCAAAAACTGGCGAAATATTATTATTTTTATGAGCTGTACCTTATTAATGGCATGTTCTAAGTACATTGATACTATATATAAACCGATTGATGTGTCGCATTCGGGGCAATCCGTCGAGATTAATTTTGAACTTAGTAAGAGCGAGGCTGGAGATTATCAGTTTGCCCTGTTGTTTGATAAAGGGAATGATTATCAAGAAATGCTAAGGCGGCTTGAGTTGTTTGGGAGTATTGATAAGGACGGGGTTATAACCCCCGTTTCACTTCATCTGGTCAGAAACGGCGAGGTTTTTTTAGACGAGAAAATAAACGCAGGGGGACGTAGTTGGGGGCGTAGCTTCGATTATGAAAAGAGAAGTATAAATACGGCTGTGCGAGAAATCAAAACACTTTCGTTACCTCCCGGACGTTACTCTGCGGTAATTACTACCTTGGAGAATGTGCCTGCCTTTAATGACATTCAGAGTTTTGTCGAGTTCACCTATTACAATCCGAAAATTTAAGAAGATTTAAAATGACATCGATATAAACAAAGAAAATATTAAAATTTGGAATGACGAAATGAAAGTATTACGTATACATGAAAGGTTCAAAAATTGGCGAAATATTATTGTTTTTATGAGCTGTACATTATTAATGGCCTGCTCTAAACACATTGATATATACAGACCGATTGACGTATCGAAGTTTGGTCAATCAGTTAAATTTGATTTTGAAATCAGCAAGGAAGGAAATTATCAGTTTGTCCTGCTGTTTGCTAGAGGAGATGGGCGTGATGAAATGAACAGGAGAGATGAGTTATTTGGGAGTATTTATGATGACGGGGTGACAACTCCTGTTTCTCTTCATTTGGTTAGAAACGGTCAGGTTTTTTTTGATAAAAAAATAAACACCGGGGGATACGATGGGGGGCAGTCCTTCTATTACGAAGAGAGAAGGGTAAATACGGCTGTGCGAGAAATTAAGACATTTTCGTTACCCCCCGGACGTTACTCTGCGGTAATTACTACCCTGGAAGATGTCCCTGCCTTTAATGGAATTGAGAGTTTTGTCGAGTTCGCCTATTACAATCCGAAAATTTAACGCGAATTACTTTATTTGGAGTGATGAAATGAAAGTATTACAGGTACATGAAAGGTTTAAAAATTGGCGAAATATTATTTTTTTTATGAGCTGCACCTTATTAATGGCATGCTCTAAGCACATTGAGACTATACGCAAACCGATTGATGTGTCGCATTCTGGTCAATCCGTCGAGATTAATTTTGAACTCAGCAAGAGAAAGGCTGGAGATTATCAGTTTGCTCTGCTGTTTTCCACTGGCCGTAGTCATGATGAAAGGGAACGACGACGTAAGTTGTTTGGAAATATTGATCATGATGGAGTGGCAATTCCTGTTTCGCTTCGTCTGGTTAAGGACGGCAAGGTTTTTCTTGACGAGAAAATAAATGCGGTGGGGCTTGATGGGTGGAAATCTTTCTATTACGAAATGAGATTGGTAAATACGGCGGTGAGAGAAATTAAAACATTTTCGTTACCCCCCGGACGTTACTCTGCGGTAATTACCACCCTGGAGGATGTCCCCGCTTTTAATGGCATTGAGAGTTTTATACAGCTCATATATTTTAATCCGAAGATTTAAAATGGTATCGGTGTAAACAAAGAAAATATTAAAATTTGGAGTGGCGTAATGAAAGTATTACAGGTAAACGAAAGATTCAAAAATTGGCGAAATATTATTGTTTTTATGAGCTGTACATTATTAATGGCCTGCTCTAAGCACATTGATATATACAGACCGATTGACGTATCGAAGTCTGGTCAATCAGTCAAAATTGATTTTGAACTCAGCAAGGAAGGTAATTATCAGTTTGCCTTACTGTTTGAAACTGGGGAGGGTTATGATGAAATGGAAAGGCGGTTTAAATTTTTTGGGAGAGCTGATAAAGATGGAGTAATAATTCCTGTTTCACTCCAGATCGTTAGAGATGGCAAGATTTTTTTTGACAAAAAAATAAATGCTAGGGGATACGATGGGGGACAAGCCTTTTATTACGAAGAGAAATATGTAAATACGGCGGTGCGAGAAATTAAAACATTTTTGTTACCCCCCGGGCGTTATTCTGCGGTTATTACCACCTTGGGGGATGTTCCCGCTTTTAATGGAATAGAGAGTTTTGTTGGATTCACCTATTACGATCCGAAGATTTGATTTATGTAGAAAAAAACAAAGAGAAATAACAACTAGAGGAAATAATAAGTATGGAAAATAAATACACTGTAACCTATAAAGTTGCCCCGATGGGGGCTAAGTATGTTTATCAGGAAGATAAGGGAAAGAGCAAAGCGGGAGACATACACAAGTCGTCCGGCGGTCATATGTGGTATGTGATAAGTGACGGTAACGGAAATGAAAGAAGTGTCGGTTTCGAGTCAAGGGACGGTGTACCGTTTGGAGTAGGAAAAGTAACTCCTCATGATAATGCGGCCTATCAAGAGACCACTTATGAAGTGACCATCGCGTTGACTGAGAAACAGTACAAGGAGTTAAGTAAATTCTCAGACAATCCAAAGTCAGGTGGATTTAATCCTGAAACCTATTGGGTGAATTCCAACAGTTGCGTAGATTTCGTGTATTACTCATTACAATCTATTGGGTACAATCGCAAGAATTTCCTAGGAAAGATTTTTGAAGGAAATTTGTTTCCCAATAGTAATCCTCATAAATTAAAGGAAATGTTAGCATATCAGGGAGTTCCGATCATTCGTGACGACCTGATTCGCAATGGCGACCATTATGAAAAAAGAGTAGATTCATTTTATTTACCGCCATGGAAGACAGTGGTTAAAGAGGGGCCGCTTCCCAACCCACCAAAAAGCTTAATTAATATTGATATCAATTCCTCCCCACAACCGCAGAAGCATATTCAGGGCGAAAACAAAGCTCAGCAGGATGTTGCTAACGGGTTTATACAAAATTCTGCAACACATAAAATATCTGCCGTCGGGGATATGCTCAATAAAACAGACTTCACTTCAACCCAAATGGCAAGCCTTACCACCGGTGGTATTCGTCCCGGTGAAATGCAGCTTGACCCCAATGTCCGACCTAATACCTATCTGTCAGAGTTCTATAAGCCTTTCTACCAACCTGGAGACATTAGCAAGCTGGACTTCGGTTTACGCAATGCTGTGACGTTGAACGGATTGTCGGCGATGACAACGTTTAACACTTATGTTGACCCGTTGTTATTGGATCTGAGCGGCAATGGTGCGCACATGACTGATATCCGTGACGGCGTGTTGTTCGACATGGATAACAGTGGCACGCTTAAGCGCAGCGGCTGGGCCGATCGCAATACCGGAATACTGGTGATCGACGATGGTAGCGGTCAGATAAAGAATGCCAGCCAGATGTTTTCCGAATACTACGGTGGTAAGGCCGGAATAAACGGTGCCGCTGGCGAAAAAAATTCAAGGATGGTTTCGGTGCTTTAGCCAGTGAAGATGCCAATAAGGATGGTGTGATTGATGAACGTGATCCGATCTGGAGTCAGTTGCGGGTCTGGGTTGATGGCACACATGATGCAAAAGTCGATGCGGGCGAACTTAAGACACTGGCGGAATTGGGTATTACCCAGATAAACGTCCGGGCTTCAAACAAAACAGAAGTTCGTGATGGGAATAAGGTCGTTGCCAGTGGGTCGTTTACTATTAATGGTAAAACTCAGGAAGTGTTGGCCGTCGATTTTCTCGGTGACCCTGTCAGCAATACCTTGAATACTGATGGAGCTGGCACACGAGTGACCTCCACTCACAACGATATCACAACCAAGGCTTACGCCAGCCAGAGTGAAACAGATGAAACCCTAAATGCCGAGCAACTGGGAGTAAGCAATCTGTATGGTGGCAGCGGCAATGATACGTTGATTGCGGCAAAAACCGGCAGTTGGCTGGTCGGGGGCGCAGGGAGCAATACCTATGTAGGTGGTGCTGGCGATGATGTTTTTGTTATCAGCGCTTCTGACGATACGAAAAATATTCACGGCAATGGTGGGCACGATACAGCGATCATTGTCGGTAACCAAGGTGTGGCACTGGACATGGATCGGGCAGGTTTAACTATTGCCCAAGGCGGGAGCGGCAATGATACCATCATAAGTGGCGGTGCCAACGGTGTCTTTATCAAGGGGGGCTCCGGCAATTCAACTCTGATGGGTGGCATGGGTAACGACGTACTGGTCGGCGGCAGCGGGCACAATACTATCATTGGTGGCACTGGTAAGTCGGTTATCTATGCCGGTCCTCAGGGCGACACAATTTACGCCTCCAAAGGCGGCAGCATCATTCACGCTGGCGGCGGTGATGATAAGATTCTCGGCGGTTTGGGATTAGTATTCCCCCAAGGGAGCCGGTTAGTATTCCCCTTATTGACTGGAATCTGACTAAAATTTCTCCTATTGATATTGACCGGGATATGATTAAAGTTACCCCTGTTAAGCTGACGCCGACTAGAATTAGCACTGGCTTTGTCGACCTGAGGTCGCGTTTTGACCAGAATGTTGACCGGATGTCACTGATTGACCGGATATCACCTATTACCCTAGAGCCAATTAGCATTCTTCCTGTTGAGCCGCGCACAACGCTTAACGTTCCGAAAATCGAGCCAGCAGTGGAACCTACACCGGTGACCACTGACCCTAATTCCATTATGGTCGAAATTCCCTTTTCCGAGGTTACGTTGGGGGACGAGAGCAAGACTATCAATGTGGAAGCTATGGACAGCAAAATAGTTGCCGGCAACGGTGACAATAAGGTGAATGTGATGGGCCGTTTTGCCGATATCACGCTAGGTGATGGTAACAATGTCATTGTCGGCAATGTCAACAAACTAATAGTCGGGCATGGCAACAATAGCATTACCCACAATGTGGATGCTGGAAATGGCGAAGTGGTTGCCGGCAACGGTGACAATAAGGTGAATGTGATGGGCCGTTTTGCCGATATCACGCTAGGTAATGGTAACAATGTCATTGCCGGTAAGGTCGACAGACTAGCAGTCGGACATGGTAATAACGATATTGTGACCAGCGGCGAGTTGTCGACAGTAGAAGTAGGGAATGGTGATAACCATATCGTGACCAGCGGTATGATGTCGAAAGTGAAAGTAGGGGATGGTAATAACCATATTGTGGACAGTGGTACTATATCGACGGTGGAAGTCGGGCATGGGGACAACGATTTGGAATTTAGCGGTAATAGGGGGCGGTTGGTGTTTGGAAAGGACATCAGCCCTGAGCGTCTATGGTTCCAGCATGAAGGGCAGGATCTGCAAATTTCGGTCATTGGCAGCAAGCAGGAGGTAACACTGCATAATTGGTATGCCAGTCCTTCCGAACGACCAGGTAGCATCATGGCTGGTGACGGTCATCGGTTGATGGACCGTGATGTCGAAAATCTTGTCCAAGCTATGGCTGCATTCGCGCCGCCAGCGCCTGCGACCGCAATGCTCAGCGATGTCGAGCAACAGCGGCTGCAACCTGTGCTGGCAGCTAACTGGCACTAACTCGGTAACAAGACCCGCGATGGTTATCGCGGGTCTTCCATAAATAGGTGAATTGCGTCGTTTAACAAAACCTGCGGAATTCTCCCTCCTGAATGCTCATTGTGAGTAAACGCGCTTTTAGCATTAGGGGGAGATGGAGAACAAATAGCTCGAAGAGCTGTTATTTCGTTGGATTTTCTTGCTTCTTGATGTCTATTTTTAGTCTCTTAATCGGAGCGCCGTCTGCGGTAATCATATAATATGCACGAGTCCAAAGTCCCAGTTTCCAGTCAAAACGGCTGATATATTCAGCATACTCTTTTCGCAAAAGTCGGCTTTTTCGGCATGAGTACGTTTATTACTGTGGTTCCAAATTCAGCATAAGAATCTTAGAACGGCGCTGATAGTTGTATAACTCTTGTTTCTGAATCGGTAGCATTGAGAGTTCTGCTGGCTCAAAACCCCGTTCCTGGAACCAATGAATGCTGCGGGTAGTCAGGACAAACAGTTTTTCCAGTCCGAACTGTTTGGAGTGTTCTGCAATGCGATTCAATAGTACTTCACCTCTTAAAGAGCTGCGATATTTAGGATGAACGGCTAAACAAGCCATTTCGCCAATTTTCTCCTCAGGGTAAGGGTAGAGCGCAGCACAGGCGATAGTCAGGTTGTCGCGTTCGATAATGATGAATTTATCAATTTCTCTCTCAAGTTGTTCTCTTGAACGGCGAACCAGAATACCTTGTTGTTCCAGCGGGCGAATAAGTTCGAGAATACCACCAATATCATTGATATTAGCCCGGCGTATTTGTTCTGCGCTTTCCATGACTATTTGGGTGCCAATACCATCACGGGAGAATAATTCTTGCAGTAGAGAACCATCTGCCTGATAACTCAATAAATGGCTGCGACGAACGCCACTCCGGCAAGCTCTTACCGCACTCCGTAAAAAACGGACTGTACCTGAATAATAGTCACCTTTAACTTCGAGCTCTTTAATCAGTTCTGGTGCTTGGTTAAGAAAAACTTCCGATAGAATTTTTCCGTCTTTGTCTTGTACACCTTGAGTAGAACAGAAACCAATTAGTTTTTCAGCCTGTAGTTTGATAGCTAATTGGGTAGCAACATCTTCAAATGGCAAATTAAAACTCTCTCCAGTGACAGAAACCGCAACAGGGCCAATTAGCACGATTGCTCCATTGTCTAATTGACGATTTATAGCGTCCTCATCGATACGGCGAATTTTTCCGCTGTGGCAATAATCCACGCCATCATCAACACCAAGCGGTTGAGCAATTATAAAATTACCGCTAACGACATTAATATTGGCGCCTTGTAACGGTGTATTATTCAAATTCATAGAAAGGCGTGCGGTGATATCCAATTGCAGCAAACCAGCAGATTGTTTGACTAATTCTAATGTCTTATTATCGGTTACACGGGTATGTTTGTGGTAAATCGGTTTGTAATGATGATCTGCAAGGTTTTGTTCAATTTGAGGTCTGGCGCCATAAACGACGACAAGGCGAATGCCCAAGCTATGCAGTAATCCTATATCGTTGATGATATTAGAGAAATTTTCGTGAGCAATAGCTTCTCCACCAAGCATAATAACAAAAGTTTTACCACGGTGTGCATTGATGTACGGAACAGAATGACGAAATCCTTCAACTAATTCGGTGCTGCGTTCTTTCATAACAGACTCTCGATTGAATTTTTATTCGTAATTCATGCTTTTTTATTCCTTTTGAGAGAAAATGGCAAGAGGCAATTCAGATAAAAACATTTTCATATACCTGTAGACGTTAATAATTTGCAAAATATAAAATGCTGTTTATTGATGACAGCATAATGCTGATTAGTTAAAGTTTTTCATTTGATCGTTTCATTTGGTGAATGTCACCCTGAATGTTTGTATTTTATGAATGGAATATTAAGTAGATGAGTCATTCAGATCATAATCTGTCACGACGTCGTTTGTTGCAGGGAGCCGCAGCGATGTGGTTACTTAGTGTTAGCCAGGTGGGTTACGCAGCGTCAGCAAAAATTATCGCAGTACGTATTTGGCCGGCATCCAGTTATACCCGTGTAACGCTTGAATCCAATATTCCACTCAAATATCGCCAGTTTGCGCTGAAAAATCCAAATAGAATTGTGGTTGATCTTGACGGTGTACAACTGAATCATGCTTTAAGTGAGATGGGGGAGCAGATTCAATCCCGCGACCCTTACCTTAAACTGGTCAGGGTGGGGCAGTTTAATCCTAAAACCGTTCGCTTGGTGTTCGAAGTTAAGCAATCGGTCAGCCCACATATGTTTACTTTGAAACCAGTGGCGAAATTTAAACATCGTCTGGTGTTGGATATTTATCCTGTAGCGGGAACGAATACGGATGATGATCCATTACTTGCTCTACTCGAAGAGTACAATAAAGGCCATTTAGCTGAAGATCTGCCAGTGGAAAAACCAAAGTCAGGCAAAGCAGGTAAAGACCGGCCAATCATTATCATGCTCGATCCAGGGCATGGCGGGGAAGATCCTGGCGCTATTGGCAAATATAAGACCCGCGAAAAAGATATTGTTCTGCAAATTGCTCGTCGATTGAAAACGCTGATTCAGCGTGAACCGGGGATGAAAGTTTATATGACCCGTAATGAAGATGTGTTTATCCCGTTAAAAGTCCGGGTGGCAAAAGCGCGTAAGATGCGGGCTGATCTATTCGTTTCTATTCATGCTGATGCCGTTACTAACCGAGTTGCCCGTGGTTCTTCGGTTTTTGCGCTTTCGACTAAAGGTGCAACCAGTAATACCGCACGTTTTCTAGCCCAGACGCAGAATGAAGCTGACCAGATTGGCGGGGTAAGTAAAAGCGGTGATAAGTATTTAGATCATGCGATGTTTGATTTGTTACAAACTGCGACAATCAATGACAGCCTTAAATTTGGCAATGAAGTGCTCAAACGCATGGGCAAAGTGAATAAACTGCATAAAAATCAGGTAGATCAGGCTGGATTTGCGGTACTGAAAGCACCGGATATTCCTTCGATTCTGGTAGAGACTGCGTTTATTAGTAATCTGGAGGAGGAGCGAAAACTGAAAACTGCGCGCTTCCAGCAGCAGATCGCAGAGTCGATTTTTGCTGGTATCAAAGCTTATTTCAAGAATGGGGGTAATTTGGCGATTTGAGTTCTGAGGCCACGTATCTGCTCTCTCTATTATCATTAAACTGAGTACAGATACGACGGCGACAAAATTATCTAAAAATTATTTAGAAGTCACTTCTGGAATTTTTACGCTGAAATGCATGAAAGAATTGGTTGCGGGGGCCGGATTTGAACCGACGACCTTCGGGTTATGAGCCCGACGAGCTACCAAGCTGCTCCACCCCGCGTCCGTTTTGATATTTTGAATAGCGAATATTGGTTGCGGGAGCCGGATTTGAACCGACGACCTTCGGGTTATGAGCCCGACGAGCTACCAAGCTGCTCCATCCCGCGTCCGTTTAGAACCTACTTCGTGCTTTCCTGCATCACTAACGCCTGCCGGAATTGGTTCCATTCGCATATATTGAACTATTTTATCGTGTTGGTTGCGGGGGCCGGATTTGAACCGACGACCTTCGGGTTATGAGCCCGACGAGCTACCAAGCTGCTCCACCCCGCGTCCGATGCGGGCACTATACTCAGGATAAGAGCTGTTGCAAGTTTTTTTGTTAAAAATTGTTTGTTTCGTTACTTTTTTGATGGGTTACTCTGCATGTTGGCGTTTTTTTATTCGTTTGTGTCGTTGTTTTGTTAAGTTATTTTTTTATGGTAGGTTTCATTATTTTTATTGGTTTGGTATTTTGTTCGCCGCAGGGCTATGTTGGTAGGAGAGAGAAAACGACAATGAAATACTGGGGTAAGTATCTGCTGTGTGGAACCGTGATTTCACTGTTGGTTGGATGTCATTCTCGCCCAACGGCGCAGGGCCAACAATATAGAGATGGTCATATCGCTCAGGATTTACGGCTGGTGAATCAACCTAATGCGCAGGGTAAGCCAGTTAACGCAAAGGATTTTTCAGAGCAGATTGCTCTGATTAATCAGGTTGCTCCTCGTCTGTATAATCGTAATAGCTTAACTTTTGACGCCGTTCAAAATTGGATGTTAGCGGGTGGTGAAACCAGTAAGTTGAATCTGTTTAATTTACGCGCTTATCAGATGGAAGGGGTGGATAATTACGGTAACGTCCAATTTACCGGCTACTATACGCCAGTGTTGCAAGCTCGCCGTGTTAAACAGGGGGAATTTAAGTATCCTCTGTACCGGATGCCGCCTAAGAGTAAATATCGCTTACCAAGCCGAACTGAAATATACAATGGCGCTCTTAGCCCCAATTTGATTATTGGTTATAGTCGTTCACTGATTGATAATTATATTATGGAGGTACAGGGCAGTGGTTATGTCGATTTTGGTGATGGTGGGCCACTGACTTTTTTGGGTTATGCCGGTAAGAACGGGCATATTTACCGGAGCATTGGCAAATTACTGATTGAGCGCGGAGAAATTGCGCAGGAAGATATTTCTATACTGGCGATTCGTAAATGGACAGAATCTCACAGTGAGGCAGAAGTTCGTGAGCTGTTGGAGCAGAATCCATCATTTGTTTTCTTTAAACCTGAAAACTTTGCGCCGGTACGGGGCGCCAGTGGCGTTCCTTTAATTGCAAAAGCTTCTGTAGCGGCTGATAAAATGCTTGTTCCACCAGGAACAACCCTGTTGGCAGAGATACCTCTGCTGGATAAAGAGGGTAAATTTACCGGTCAGTACCAGATGCGCCTGATGGTTGCGTTGGATGTCGGTGGGGCAATAAAGGGCCATCATTTCGATATCTATCATGGTATTGGTGGGGCGGCGGGTATAGCGGCAGGTTTCTATAACCATTACGGCCGGGTTTGGGTGTTAAAAAAAGCGCAGCCTACCATGTTGATGGTAAGTCAGTGATAACTCTTCATACATTTTATAACAGGTTTTCAGGATTGATATTCAGTAATGCAAATTTCTCTTTCTGATGCATATATGCAGCGCTTTGCGGGGACTGCCCGTTTATATGGACAAAAAGCGCTTTCTTTGTTTTGCCATTCTCATGTTTGTGTTGTGGGTATCGGTGGTGTGGGCTCCTGGGCGGCTGAGGCTTTGGCTCGTACAGGAATCGGTGCGATCACCTTGATTGATATGGACGATGTTTGTATTACCAATACCAATCGCCAATTACATGCTTTAAAACAGCATATTGGGCAACCAAAAACTGAAGTGATTGCCGAGCGTATTTTGGCGATTAATCCAGAGTGCAAAGTGACTTGTGTTGATGATTTTCTCACACCCGATAATGTTGAAGAGATGATGGCGGCTGGATTCAGTTATGTGATTGATGCTATCGATAGTGTCAGGCCGAAAGCGGCTCTGTTGGCTTATTGCCGTCGCCATAAAATTCCACTGGTCACAACCGGCGGCGCAGGTGGGCAACTTGACCCGACTCAGATTCAGGTTGTTGATTTGGCGAAAACAGTTCAGGACCCTTTAGCGGCTAAACTGCGAGAAAGGCTGAAATCTGATTATCGTGTTGTGAAGAATGGTAAAGGGAAATTGGGCATTGATTGTGTGTTCTCAACCGAGCAATTGGTTTATCCGCAGGGTGATGGCTCTGTTTGTGCCGCGAAAAGTACCGCCGAGGGAACTAAGCGTATGGATTGCGCTTCTGGTTTTGGCGCCGCAACGATGGTCACGGCGACATTTGGATTTGTAGCGGTTTCCCATGCCCTGAAAAAGATGGTTGCTAAAGCGCAACGTCAAGGCGATCTTTGATATAAGATTTTGCGGTATTTTGCACGGTATTAATCAGCGATTTGACGCCGTTCAGCCGTGAGCCGCTTATCTGCTGTTCCAGCCCAAGTTGGTGGAACAGCGCCAACAGGTTAGTTGCTAAAATTTGTTCCGGTGTTTTGCCTTCTACGGCAGTCAAGATCACGGCCAGTAGACCTTTTACAATGCGGCCTTCGCTGTCGCCATAAAAATGCAAATGACCGTCTGGCAGTAATTGATGCCCTAACCAAACCCGGTTTTCACAGCCGGACATTTCAGTATCTTGTTGTTTCAAGCTTTCTGGCAATGCGGGCAGTTTCTTTGCCAGTAAGATTAATTGGCGATAACGATCTTCCCATTGGCGGCATTGGTCAAAGGTTGCAATGAGCTGTTGTTGGCTGATTTCCCGGCCAAATGGGTGTGGTGCAATCTGGTTTTCAGCGGCTTGAGTCATAATGTCATTCAATCCTGTTATTCATTCATCCTGTAATAGAGAAAGGCCAAATTTTACTGCTTGAATTAAAGCATCGGCATCCTGCTGATTGTTGTAAGGCATAAAAGAGGCGCGTAAACAGCCGCTGATGCTTAAAGCTTCGATCAGGGGTTGAGCGCAGTGTTGACCGGAACGTAACGCAATATTTTGTTCCGCCAGAATGGCGGCCAGATCACTGTGATGAATGTCGGTAAAATTAAAAGCCAATAAGCTGGAACCGGCAATGCGGTAGCTGATAAATCCGGGTAAAGCGGAGAGTTGTGCTTCGGTATAGTCAGCAAGTGCGACTGCATGGGCTTCGGCTTTGGCAATATCGATATCTTGCAACCATTCCAGCGTGGCAGAAAAGCCAATAATACCGGCAACATTTGGTGTGCCTGCTTCAAACCGGAAAGGTACCGCTTCTGGTGTAAAACCGTTGAATGAAGTGTGGGAGAGCATTTTCCCGCCCCCTTGCCAGGGAGACATAGCATTAAGTAACTCGCTTTTGCCGTAAAGTACGCCAACACCGTTCGAGCTATAGAGTTTATGAGCAGAGAATGCGTAGAAATCGATATCTGATTGTTGAACATCAATCGGATTGTGAACAACGCCTTGGGCGCCATCCACAACGACCAGACAACCGTGTTGGTGTGCTATTGCTGTTATTGCAGTGAGATCAACTGTTCCTCCAGTCACGTTGGACATTTGGCTGATGGCTATCAATCGACTGTGTTTGTTTAGCAGTTCAGGCAGGATGTTGATGTCAGGCAACTTGCCATTGCCTAGAGGCCATTTAATCACCTTGGCGCCGATTTGTTCTGCCAACATTAACCAAGGGATCAGATTGGCATGGTGTTCCTGCTCACTGACGATAATTTCATCACCGGGCCGGAGATGAGTGCGGAAATAACTTTGAACAACTAGATTGAGGGATTCTGTTGTTCCTTTTGTCCAGATAATATTTTCAGCTTTCGGAGCGTTGATGAGTTCAGCAACTTGTTGCCGGGCATGTTCATAGCGGGATGTGATTTCCAGCGCTGCTTGGTGCTGGCTGCGATGTACGGTAGCGCTACTGTTTTGATAATAGTCTTGGGTTGCCTTTATCATGGCTTGTGGTTTGAGCGCAGTGGCTGCGCTATCCAGAAATACCGTCTGTTGTTGTAGTGCTGGAAGTTGTTGTAGCGCTGGAAATTGCTGGCGGAACTGTTCTGGTTCGAACTTTTTCATGAGTGTATTAATTTTGTTTTATGGTTATGTATCCGATTGTTTTGGCTGAAAATGGATAGGTTATTACATGGAATAATATTGCCATGTTTTACTCTTTATGCCAAAAAAAAGCACCGCAACTGCGGTGCATTAAAAAATCACTATGGACAGACAGGGTAAATGTACAGGAAGTGAAAAAAAACAGTAGCTTAAGCTACAGGGTCTGGTTTCCCAGACAACTTGCAAACACAACATCACAACCACAAAGCCAAAAGTTTCATAGCGTTAAGCTGATTCACTTTTCGTTCCGGCTTAGGAAGTGGCGCCACTATAGGGATTTACTGGTGTATCCTCAAGGGACAATTTATAATGATTCGGATTACAAAAACTAATAACTAAACATAAAGAGTTACCGGTATCGCCAACATTACATAAGGGCTCACATGTCCAAACGTTTACCACCACTTAATGCGTTGCGGGTTTTTGATGCTGCGGCGCGTCATTTAAGTTTTACTAAGGCGGCTGAAGAGTTATTTGTGACGCAGGCCGCAGTTAGCCACCAGATGAAAAGTCTGGAGGATTTTCTTGGGTTGAAGTTATTTCGTCGTCGCAATCGATCACTATTGTTGACTGAAGAAGGTCAAAGCTACTATCTGGACATTAAAGAGATATTCACGGCGATAAATGAAGCGACACGTAAACTTCAAGCCAGAAGCGCTAAAGGGGCTTTGACGGTGAGTCTTTCACCTAGTTTTGCTATCCAGTGGCTGGTTCCAAGGCTGTCCAGTTTTAATTTAGCTTATCCAGGCATTGATGTCAGAATACAGGCGGTAGATAGAGAAGAAGATAAGCTTGCTGATGATGTTGATGTCGCCATATTTTATGGTCGTGGAAATTGGCCGGGGTTACGTACTGATCGTCTTTACGCAGAATATTTGCTTCCCGTTTGTTCTCCTTCGTTATTGACTGGAGAAAATCCTTTGAAAACCCCCGCAGATTTGGCGCGTCATACGTTGTTGCACGATTCTTCTCGTCGTGACTGGCAAGCGTATGTACGTCAGCTTGATATGCAGCAGCAGATAAATGTTCAGCAAGGACCGATATTTAGCCATAGTGCAATGGTGATCCAGGCTGCTGTTCACGGACAGGGTATTGCACTGGCAAATAATGTCATGGCTCGGACTGAAATTGATGCGGGGCGTTTAGTTTGCCCATTTAATGATGTGTTAGTGAGTAAGAATGCATTTTACCTTGTTTGTCATGACAGTCAGGCTGAATTGGGGAAAATTGCCGCATTCAGACAATGGGTTTTGGCGCAGGCAGCCAGTGAGCAGGAGAAATTGGGCTTTATTACCAATGAGTAAGGATGGAATAAGGCATTACGAGCGGTAAAAGCTCTCAGAGAGAATATGAAAAAGGAAGATAACAGTGAATAGTCGTTTAATGCTTATCTTTGCTGGCCTTAGTGGTTTTTTCTATGTGGCGTTTGGTGCTGTAGGGTCACATTTATTATCTCCGATGATGGAAAAATATCAGATATGTTGGATTGATCTTGGTCTGCAATATCAGGGTATTCACACTCTGGCAATGATGGCGATGTCTGCCATGCTAATGCGTAAAGTTGTGCTCTGGTTTTACTGGAGCGGCGTCTTTTTTGCAGTAGGTATCTTGTTGTTTAGCGGCAGTCTCTATTGTATGGCCTTGTTACAGGTTAAATTTTTTACGTATATTACGCCAGTTGGAGGATTTAGCTTTCTTATCGGCTGGTTTTTAGTATTAATTGGCGCTTTGCGTCTAAGGAAATCGGCGCTTCGCCATGAATAAAATAGCTTTATATTGCCGCCCTGGTTTTGAAAAAGAGTGTGCAGCAGAAATCACTGATAAAGCGGGTCAAAAAGAGATTTACGGTTTTGCCCGGGTGAAAGATAACAGTGGTTATGTCCTGTTTGAGTGTTATCAACATGAAGATGCTGATCGGCTGATTCGTGAGATCCCATTTCGCGAGCTGATTTTTGCCCGTCAAATGCTGGTCGTGGGTGAATTATTGCGAGATTTGCCTCCTGAAGATCGGATAAGCCCGATTATAGGTATGCTGCATGGCGTCATTGAGCGTGCAGGCGAGTTACGGGTTGAGGTGCCTGATACTAATGAAAGCAAAGAGTTATTAAAATTTTGCCGAAAATTTACTGTTCCATTGCGTAATGCTATGCGTCAGGAAAAGATCTTGCTGATGCGGGAAAGCGTTAACCGCCCGGTAATACACGTTTTCTTTATTGCTCCGGGTTGCTGCTATGTTGGTTATTCTTACAGTAACAATAACTCGCCATTTTATATGGGCATTCCTCGGCTAAAATTTCCTTCGGACGCACCGAGTCGTTCAACATTAAAACTGGAAGAGGCGTTCCATGTTTTTATCCCATATGACGAATGGGAAGAGCGGCTGGCTAGCGGTTTATATGCGGTTGATCTAGGCGCGTGTCCCGGTGGTTGGACTTACCAATTGGTGAAACGTAGCATGATGGTTCATGCGGTAGATAATGGCCCGATGGCGCAAAGCTTGATGGATACCGGGCAGGTTAGGCATCACAAAGTTGATGGTTTTAAGTTTCAACCTTCGGCAAAAAACATTTATTGGCTGGTATGCGACATGGTGGAAAAACCAGCAAAAGTGACGCAGTTAATGGCAGATTGGTTGGTTAATGGCTGGTGTCGGGAAGCGATTTTTAATCTCAAATTACCGATGAAAAAGCGTTATGAAGAAGTTGCGCATAATTTGCAGAAAATGAACTTGCAATTAAAAGAGGGGGGGATAAATGCACAAATTCAGGCAAAACACCTTTATCATGACAGGGAAGAAATAACGGTTCATGTCCGTCGTATTTGGTCTGCTTATGCAGCTAGCCGGAATGATTACTGATTAATTGTCGTTAGTCATCATTTTGGAGTAAGTTCATAAAATAGGATTTCCCAAAACGCCTCAGGTATATTCTGAGGCGTTTTTTTAGCATTATTGCATTTTATCTCTCATTACTGTGTGGCGTAAAATGAGTGTATTAGAAGGATTTAATTCATTTTTTTAGTTAAGAAAGTATCACATAATACTCTATTATGAGGTGATTATTATTTAATGTGACAATTAATATTGTATGATTAGTGTCTTAAAATTGTTGATTTTTTTACTTAACTTAAGGTAAATAGAAAAATAAATATATTATTTCAATCGATTGATTAAACGATAAATTAATATGAGATAATTTGATGAATTAAAATTACAAGATAATGAAAGAAATTTTTTGATTAAGATTTTAAGTGTGAAATTTAATTGTGATATTAAGATTGAAATAATATTTATAT
>NZ_JAZGJN010000287.1:0-119001 GCF_038085095.1 Photorhabdus sp. P32
CCCTTTGATCATGAGCGATGTACTATTTGGCGAATTCGGCTCCATCCCAAGGCAATTCATGATCATAAAATCCTTCATAATCAAATGACTCTTTGAAATTATGAATAAGATTTTTTGTTGCTGAATTACCGTAAATAAAACATGAGTTTTTATCTCTTATTCCCCAGGGCTCATTGCTTTGTTTCATTGTATTAATAACCTGGGAGGAGATGACATAGTTCTTTTTCATATTAGTGGAACTCCTTTTAATCTAATGGCTAAGGGAGCATTCTACTTCTAGGTTGCATAAATTTTTCTGGTACATAGAGATCGTAATTATTAATGTGACAGTATTCTTCCAATTGATAACTGGAATGCACACCAATCCGTTTATATATACGTGAAATATGGGTTTCAACGGTACGGTAGGAAATATTTAACATTTTACCTATTTGCTTACTGGTATGCTTTTGTAACAGGAGGAAAATTACATCCCATTCCCGTTGAGTAAAGAGATCGGTTGGTGGCTGGAACATAATAGATGCCGGCAGTTTTCTATGAAATGGCCGGGTGAATGAGAAATCCTGAGCTTGCCAGCCATGATATATGGTACCTATACAGTTTCCGTCTTCATGATAAAAAGGGTATTTTTCAAAAAAATAGGAAGAAAGAATTTGTTCTTTTCCAAATGCATGTGTTATAAGCAGGCATACTCTTTCGTCTTTTTCCATCACTTTTTGATCATGAGCGATGTATTCTTTGGCAAATTCGGCCCCATCCCAGGGTAATTCATGATCATAAAGCCCTTCAAAGTTAAAAGAACATGAAATATTGAGAAGACTTTTGCATGTCTGATTGACATAAATGTGGCATGAGTTTTTATCCTTTATTGCCCAGGGGGCATTGCTTTGTTCCATTGTATTAATAATTTGAGGTGAAATAATGAGTTTATTATCCATGTTATTACTCTTTTTTTCTCTAATCTTAAAATTAGGTTTCTGATGTTTAATCTTATAATCAATTTAACTCACGATTACCTCATATACCTAGAGTAATTCATGATCATAAAATATTATATAATAAAATAGTTTTTTAAAGTTACGAATAAATATTTTTGTAGCTGAATTACCGTAGATAAAATTTGAAGAACTATCCATTATTCCCCACGGTTGATTGCTCATTTCTATTGTGTTAATAATCTGAGGCGATATTGAATAGTTCTTCTTCATATTAGTAAAAGTTCCTTTGTAATCTAAGAGTTAAAGAAACATTCTGGTTTCTGGATGCACAAATCTTTCTGGTACATAGAGATCATAATCATTTGTGCGACAATACTCTTCCAATTGATGACTAGAGTGAACGCCAATGCGTTTATATATGCGTGAAATATGGGTTTCAACCGTACGATAGGAAATATTTAACATTCTACCGATTTGCTTGCTGGTATACTTGTGTAACATAAGGAAAATAACATCCCATTCCCGTTGAGTAAAGAGATCGGTCGGTGGCTGGAACATAATATTTGCTGGTAATTTTCCATGAAATAGCCGGGTGAATGAAAAATCCTGAGCTTGCCAGCCATGATATATCGTTCCCATACAGCTTCCATCTTTATAATAAAGAGGGTATTTTTCAAAAAAATAAGAAGAAAGAATTTGTTCTTTTCCAAAAGTATGAGTTAAAAGTAGGCATACTCTTTCTTCTTTTTCCATCACCTTTTGATCATGAGCGATGTACTCTTTGGCGAATTCGGCTCCATCCCAGGGCAATTCATGTTCATAAAGTCCTTCAAATTCAAATGAACTTGAAAAATTCTTAAGAGATTTTAATGCTAAGTTACCATAAATAAAGCATGAGTTTTTATCTTTTATTCCCCAAGGATCATTACTTTGCTTTAATGTATTAATAACCTGAGATGAAATAATTAATTTATTGTCCATGTTATCACTCCTCTTTTCTCTAGTCTTAAAATTAGATTATTAACCTTATAATCAACTTAACTCCAAACTACCAATAGTGACGAATCTTGCTGGAATATAAAGGTCAAGTTTATTTTCTCTACAGAAATCTTTTAATTCTGCATGTAGTGGTAAATTGAATTTTTGGTAAATTGATTGAATATGATTAACCACATCTTCGGTACTTATCATTAACTCTTCACCGATTTTCTCTTCATCTAATGAGCGTAGAGTTAGAAAGAGAACTTCCCATTCAGTTTGCGTCAATTTGTCATTAGGCGCGATAAATTCCAATGTTGCCGGAGGGGTTTTTTCATAATAGTAAGCAGTAGAAAAATTTTGGGTTTTGCACATATGGAAAGTGATCCCAATACAATTGCCATCTTCATCACAAAGTGGATATTTATTACAAAGATAGATTTGTTTAATCTTATGTTTTTCAAATGGATGCGTTTCTAGTGAAGTAACGCGTTGCATTGTTTGAATAACTTTTTGATCCTGACGGTGGAATTCTTTTTCATATTCTGCAATAGGCGAGGGTAATTCACCTGTTGAAAGCCCGGTAATATCGAAATCTTCCGGTAAATTGAGGAGTTGATAAAAGGCGGAATTAGCGTAAATAAATCTTGATTGAAGATCTTTAGCTCCCCAGGGTTCGTCACTGTTTTCCCACATATGAATTAATTGTGGGGTGATATTATTAGGTCTGTTTTTTATATGTTGCATTGGTGACTCCTGAATAATTATTTCAGTTGCTATCTGACAAGTTTGTTAACTAATTATACTTAAAATGCCTTAGTCATATAATAGAATATAATAACTTGTTCGTCAAAATACATATATTTATTAATTAAACCTTTTATTGTTATATAATGGTATTTTTAACTTGAATGAATATAACGTAAAATACTATTTTTGTATAAAACATTTTAGTTTGCTTACTAAACAATAAAATTAATGAATTAGACTTCTAAGTCATAAGTAATTAAGTGATGTAGGTCAAAAACTTTCTGCCATTAGCCGAAGTATGAGGGAGCAGTTGTTATAACGATGATCGGTAATAGAATGAAAAAGAAGGTGTTATCTTTGGGACAGAATAACGGCGAAAAAATGGCATTTAATCGGAATAATATTCGATCAATTAAAGAATGCTTTTTAAACGGCATATACGGGCCATCGTAATTCGGTAAAATATATTTTGGAATTGTCAGAATAATCAACTATATGAAGTTTTCAGTCTAAAAACTGCGTTTGAATTTGCTGACTGCTGACAATAGCTATTCTTAAATAAAATTAAGGTTAGGTAAATTCTATAAAATTAAATTTTTGAAGAATAATTAAATAAAAAACTTACTTAAAATGGTATAGCTCAAGATATAAAGTTGTATTTCAAATTCCACTTAGATGTTTATCGCAATCGTGTTCTTACCCCATTTCCCGTGTTTTTATCAGTGATTTTCTGTTTTGGCAGTGCCGGTGAAGTAACGTCAAAGGTTATATCCTGATCATTTCTATCCTTAATATGCCGTTGGTGTATACCCGTCATCTTTCAAGTTGTCTCTTTGTTGGCTGCACTCGCTCACCCCAATCACATAGTTTGCTATGCTCCCAAAGATTCACTCCCTTGCCGTCGCGATTCATCTTGAAATCCATAGGGTATATATTTTGATTTCTTAAACTAATTAAGTTAAATGACTTTAATCATGAAAAACTATTTAAATGTCACTTATCCCTATACCTGTAAAAACAAAACTCCTTTACTAAATATAGGTCATTAAAATAAAATAGCAAATTATATTCCCACATCTATTTTTAATGACATGGTTATTGTATTCTCAATTATAACATTCATAAAATAAACAGCAGTCATTTTTATATTTAATTTAAAGAATAATTATAGAAAATAAAAAATAATTTAAAATTATTAACTACAACATTATCAGAAAAAATAAATCACTTGAATATCACTGAACTTACACAATTTCCAACACCGATAAAAATACCAGATAAGTTAAATTCACACTACACAGACTGTGACTTATCCCACCATGACACACCATTATTTTCCTCTAAAGGCCGTCTTGCTATCAGATCGGGATGAACGAAAGAAAAAATAACTTATTCCTGTCTCAGATCATATTTTTGTAATTAAATCTGACAAAATACCCTTTCATATCAAATTTACCTCACCTAGAACTCGCTATACTTAATCCAATACAAATAGTAATAAATAGCTGCCCTTAATCGTTAAAGCACCAGATTTTACCTACAAAATTTTGCTATATAAAAAATAACAACAACATTGTAGGAAAGTTACGACGATTTTGCTCACTCATTAATTTCACTTAAACAATGGAGAAGCACAGTGCAAATCTTTAATGCCGATCTCGCGATTATCGGAGCCGGAGGCGCTGGCCTACGTGCCGCAATTGCCGCCGCTGAGGCCAATCCTCAAATGAAGATTGCTCTGATCTCAAAAGTTTACCCAATGCGTAGCCACACTGTGGCAGCAGAAGGTGGATCAGCAGCCGTCACCCAAGCTCACGACTCCTATGACTTCCATTTCAACGACACGGTATCCGGAGGTGACTGGTTATGTGAGCAAGATGTTGTTGAATATTTCGTCGAACATTGCCCGACAGAAATGATCCAGCTAGAGCAATGGGGCTGTCCGTGGAGCCGCAAAGAAGATGGTTCCATCAACGTGCGTCGTTTTGGCGGTATGAAGATAGAGCGCACCTGGTTCGCCGCGGATAAAACTGGCTTCCACATGTTGCATACGCTATTCCAAACCTCCCTTAAGTACCCTCAAATCCAACGCTTTGATGAACATTTTGTCCTCGATATTCTGGTGGATGAAGGACAAGTACGCGGTCTGATTGCACTAAATATGATGGAAGGCGCCAAAATTCAGATCAGAGCTAGTGCCGTTATTATGGCAACCGGTGGCGCAGGCCGTGTATACCGTTACAATACCAACGGCGGTATCGTGACCGGTGATGGCATGGGCATGGCATTCCGTCATGGCGTACCACTGCGTGATATGGAATTTGTTCAGTATCATCCAACCGGTCTGCCAGGTTCCGGTATTTTAATGACGGAAGGTTGTCGTGGCGAAGGCGGAATTCTGGTCAATAAAGATGGCTACCGCTATTTACAAGATTATGGCCTCGGCCCTGAGACGCCATTAGGCAAACCTGAAAACAAATATATGGAACTGGGTCCCCGTGACAAAGTTTCTCAGGCTTTTTGGCATGAATGGCATGCCGGTCGTACTATTTCAACTCCGCGTGGCGATGTGGTTTATCTCGATCTACGCCATTTGGGAGAGAAGAAATTACTTGAACGCCTGCCCTTCATCTGTGAACTGGCAAAAGCATATGTCGGTGTTGATCCCGTTAAAGAGCCTATTCCGGTCCGACCTACAGCACACTACACTATGGGCGGTATCGAAACTGATCAGAAATGTGAAACCCGCATTAAAGGGCTGTTCGCTGTCGGCGAATGTTCTTCTGTTGGCCTGCATGGCGCAAACCGCCTCGGTTCTAATTCTCTGGCTGAATTAGTAGTCTTTGGCCGTCTGGCGGGTGAAGAAGCGGTAAAACATATCCAACAAACCAAACCCGTTAATGACCGCCCATTGGATGCCCAAGCACGTGATGTAGTCGCTCGTTTAAACAACTTACTGAAACAGGAAGGAACGGAAAGTTGGTCGAAGATCCGTGATGAAATGGGGATCTCGATGGAAGAAGGCTGCGGTATCTATCGCACCCCAGAACTCATGCTAAAAACGATCGATAAGATCGCTGAACTAAAAGATCGCTTCAAACGGGTGAGAATCACCGATAACACCAATGTGTTCAACACGGATCTACTGTACACCATTGAGCTTGGCTTTGGCTTGGATGTCGCTGAATGTATGATTCACTCAGCGATAAGCCGCAAAGAATCTCGCGGCGCTCATCAACGTTTGGATGAAGGTTGTACCGAACGCGATGATGAAAATTTCCTAAAACATACACTCGCTTTCTATAACTCTGGAGGTGTCCCTCACCTGGAATACAGCGATGTAAAAATCACCAAATCCACACCGGCAAAACGTGTATATGGCGGTGAAGCCGCAGCACAAGAGAAAAAACATCAGGAACAGGAGAATGGTTGATATGAACACCCTGAGAATGGAGGTCATGCGCTATAACCCGGAAAGTGACCATAAACCCAATTTTATAACCTATGAAATTCCTTATGATGAGCAGACTTCTCTACTTGATGCTCTAGGCTACATTAAAGACAATCTCGCTCCTGACCTCTCTTACCGCTGGTCTTGCCGTATGGCTATCTGCGGTTCTTGCGGCATGATGGTTAACCGCGTGCCGAAACTGGCCTGTAAAACTTTTCTGCGTGATTATCCTCAAGGAATGAAAGTTGAAGCGTTGGCTAACTTCCCTATCGAACGTGACCTGGTAGTAGATATGACCCACTTTATTGAAAGTCTGGAAGCTATCAAACCATACATCATCGGGAATGACCGTCAACCTACTGAAGGCCCAAATATTCAGACTCCAGCACAGATGGCGAAATATCATCAATTTTCCGGCTGTATCAACTGTGGCTTATGTTATGCCGCCTGCCCTCAATTTGGTCTGAACCCTGAATTTATCGGCCCGGCGGCAATCACGCTGGCTCATCGTTATAACCTCGACAACCGCGACCACGGTAAAAAAGAGCGCATGCCCCAACTTAATAGCCAGAATGGGGTATGGAGCTGTACATTCGTTGGTTACTGTTCTGAGGTCTGTCCGAAACATGTCGATCCCGCAGCGGCTATTCAACAAGGCAAGATCGAAAGCGCGAAAGACTTCATGATCGCCATGCTAAAACCGCAATAAGGGAAGGAGAAAGTAATGACGACTAAACGTAAACCTTATATCCGCAGCATGGCGCCCAACTGGTGGCAGAAACTGAGCTTTTATCGCTTCTATATTCTGCGTGAAAGTACCGCAGTGACAACTATGTGGTTTAGTATCTTACTGATATACGGTCTATTCGCTCTAAAAGGCGGCGCACAAAGCTGGGATGCATTTGTCACGTTTCTACAAAATCCCGTCATCTTGCTGATTAATATCATCACTCTGCTAGGTGCTCTGCTGCATACTAAAACTTGGTTCGAACTAGCGCCGAAAGCAGCTAATATAGTGATAAAAAGCGAAAAGATGGGACCTGAGCCTATAATCAAACTGCTATGGGCCGTCACTATTATCGTCACCACGATTATCTTAGGTATAGCCTTACTTTAACCCCAAGGAGGATCTCATGAATCAAATACCTAAACGTTCCGATGAACCGATTTTTTGGGGATTATTTGGTGCCGGTGGTATGTGGGGCGCAATTGTAGCGCCAGCCATTATTTTACTCGTAGCCATCCTTTTACCATTAGGAGTAGCGCCGGAAGCGTTAAGCTACGCACGAATTCTGGCTTTCTGTCAGAGCCTTATTGGTCGTGCGTTCCTATTACTGATGATCATTCTACCGTTATGGTGCGGTTTACACCGTATCCACCACGGTATGCATGACCTGAAAATTCATATTCCCGCAAGTAAATGGATTTTCTACGGCTTAGCAGCAATCCTGAGTGTTGTCGCTATCATCGGCGTTTTTGCTCTGTAAAGGACGTCTGGAAGGTGAAAAACTGGCGGCATTGAAAATTGCCCGTTCAATGCCGGATATCGGTATCGAACGAGAAACAGTGATGAAAAGTCTCTATTTCTTGATTAAAAAATATTGCATATAAAAACTGCACTGCCAAAGTGTGAAGCCTTTGGAGTGCAGTTCAATATTAACTGGACAATTTCAGGCCGATAATACCGGCGATAATCAGAACAAAGCTTAGGATTCTGGCAAAACTTGCAGATTCACCGAACACGATAATGCCAAAAATGGCAGTGCCCACTGCGCCTATTCCAGTCCACACTGCATAAGCTGTACCTATTGGTAAACCTTTCATAGCATAAGCAAGCAGCCCCATACTCAGCGCCACAGCACTGGCTGTAATAAGGCTCGGCATCAACCGGGTGAAACCATGTGTATATTTCAGGCCAACCGCCCAGACGACTTCGAATAAACCAGCAATAACAAGCACAAACCAGGACATATCAAAGCCCCATAATAATTGAGAGGTCGTCCCCAGAAAACGGTAGCATATCCAGGCCGTCCCGGATAACCATTAGAAATAGAGGCAAATTATAGTCGCGAAAAATTGCAGTATCAATAACACAGCATTATGCGCTAAAAAGAAAAACCACAGTCTGTTGCCAGAACTGTGGCTTTTATTGAATACAGTCGATGGTTATTTTACGCGGGAAACGTATTCGCCAGAACGGGTATCCACTTTAATCACTTCACCGATTTGAACGAACAAAGGTACTTTAACCACGGCGCCAGTGCTCAAAGTTGCGGGTTTACCCCCGGTACCTGCGGTATCACCTTTCAAACCGGGATCAGTATCAGTGATCTCTAGTTCAACAAAGTTTGGTGGAGTTACAGAGATAGGCTGACCATTCCACAGTGTCAGGATACATTCAGCTTGTTCAACTAACCATTTCGCGTTATCGCCAACGGCTTTTTCATCAGCAGCTAATTGCTCGAAGGTTTCGTTATTCATAAAGTGCCAAAACTCACCATCGTTATACAGGTAAGTCAGGTTCATATCCATCACGTCGGCAGATTCCACAGAATCCGTAGATTTGAAGGTCTTTTCCAACAGTTTACCGGAAATTAGCTTACGAATACGGACACGAGCAAACGCCTGGCCTTTACCCGGCTTCACAAATTCACTTTCAAGAATAGCGCACGGCTCGCCATCTAACATGATTTTAAGACCTGAACGGAATTCATTGGTACTATAAGTAGCCATGGAGATCCTCTTTATAAACAAAATGGCTTAGCCAAAAAATGGCGCACATTATAACCCCAAAGATCATCATCAGAGAAGACTGGTTGAAACAACTGACAGATGTTATTACCGATCCTGATGAATTATTACAATTATTATCTTTAGATAAACACCCGACATTGAGTAAAGGTAGCGACGCACGTCGCCTGTTTCCATTACGGGTACCCAGAGCTTTCGCTGCCCGTATGCAAGTAAACGATCCTAATGATCCGCTGCTGCTTCAGGTTATAACGACACCGGAAGAATTCACGCTTACGCCGGGTTTTTCTACCGATCCTCTGGATGAACAGCGCAGTGCTGTCCCCGGTCTATTACATAAATACCGTAACCGCGCATTATTGTTGGTTAAAGGAGGATGTGCAGTTAATTGCCGTTATTGCTTCCGCCGTCATTTTCCATATGAAGATAACAAAGGCAATAAACGCAATTGGCAGCAAGCATTAGATTACATTCAGCAACATCCTGAACTTGATGAGATTATCTTCTCTGGCGGCGATCCTTTAATGGCAAAAGATCACGAACTTGACTGGTTAATCAGCAATCTGGAAAAGATTTCCCATATCAAACGACTGCGTATTCACACTCGTCTGCCTGTGGTTATTCCTGCCCGGATCACAACAACGCTTTGTGATCGGCTGGCACAATCGAGATTACAGGTGCTCATGGTGACACATATCAATCATGCTAATGAGATCGACCAATCCTTGCGGAACAGTATGATGTTGCTGAAACAAGCAGGTATTACATTACTAAATCAAAGCGTGCTGTTACGCGGTGTCAATAATCATTCTGATACTCTGGCTGATCTGAGCAATGCTCTGTTTGATGCAGGTATTCTGCCTTATTACATTCACGTGCTGGATAAAGTACAAGGAGCCGCTCATTTTATGGTCAGCGATGAAGAAGCCAAGGAGCTTATTCGGGAATTGCTGACAAAAATTTCAGGTTATTTAGTACCACGTCTGGCAAGGGAAATCGGTGGAGAACCGAGTAAAACGCCTATTGATTTGGGATTAAAACAAAATTAACAAAAAATTCATGCCCGGATACTTTTCAACCGGGCATATCACTCAAATTCTGAATGCTATTACTGGCACTTATAGACCTGACCAATCATCTTACTGTCTAGTGGAGCAAAGCTAGATAACAGACTTTCACTCGGACTGGTCACCCCATAAATCACATTTCCCCCCATGACTGCGGCTTTATTGCGTAAATCATTGGCTGCCCCACGCATTGAGCTGCTTTCATTACTTACACCAGTCATCCAATTGCTTTGCGTACCTGTTACTTCACCTAATAGCTGACATTCGCTGCCCGGCTTAGTGTCAACAAATCGAACCTGTGAACCTTCAGAAGTTAATTGGTTAGTGGTTGTACACCCAGCCAACACTAACAATACCGAAGCACTGAGCAAAACTTTAATTCGCATGTTTTTCCTCACTCATTGTTGGAAATTCGACAATTAATCATCAATATACCTTGTTGTGCACCAATATCGCAAAAAATAATTTAATAAAGTCATCCTTTAGGTAAAGTGTTTAGGTCAAGAATCTTTTATACCAAGGTGAATCCAGTAAAAAATAGGGAAAATAATCGAATAAATAACACGAATAAACTCAATAAATTACTTTTCCCATAAAAAAGTAACTCACTAATCAGGCCATTGGTTATCTACCCAAAAGATCTTTTATTCATTATATTAATTACCTGATAGGATATTCATAATACTATAATCACCAAAACTAACATAGATTATAAATTTTCCTATATCTCTCTTAATTTAAAAAATCCATCTACAATATTAAAAGCATAATGTAAATATTTAACCAATTCGTTAGCTCCCAAGAAAGTCTTAAATAAATTTACAATATACCCTATGGATTTCAAGATGCATCGCGACGGTAAGGGAACGAATCCCTAGGAACATAGATAACTATGTGACCGGGGTGAGTGAGCGCAGCCAACAAAGAGGCAACTTGAAAGATGACGGGTATAAATTCAATTCCGATGTTGCGAATGATATTAAACTTAACATCACCTCATTAAAAATACGATTAGAACACCTTTCAGCAGTTTTGAATTGGTAATATCTCACGACAATTTTCTATTAAGTCATTATCTGATGTTATATTCCATAAAAATTCCACTTACTAAGATGGCTTAGATATTATATTCATGTGGATTTTTTATATATAAATAATTATGCTTTTTTAACACGGATTTAATTTGGATACCGATATTCCATTAACACCACAATAACACTCGATCAAATGTTTTCGTGGTGTCAATTTTATGGTTATTGCTATCCATCACCAATATGGATGTGCTCTGTTAGATAGTCGAGAAATACTCGTACTCGTGATGGAAGTTGTCTACCTGTTCCGACAAAAACGGCATATATTTCTTCTTGATCGCCAGGATTATAGTTCTCAAGTACAGGTAGCAACAAACCAGCCTGAATATCAGCATTCACATGGAAACGGGCCAGTCGAGCTAGACCAAGCCCTGCTAGCGCAGCTTTACGCATGGTTTCTCCATCACCAAGCAACAAGTTCCCTGAAGGCAATTGTTGCACCCATTCTTCCGAACCGATGAAAGGCCAAGCTTTCACATGGCGGGTGAAACCAAAACCAAGTCGATTATAACGACCCAGGTCGCCAGGCGTAGCGGGCATTCCCACTCTTTCAAGGTATGAAGGAGATCCTACCACAACCATTCGACTTGATCCCAACCGGCGCACCATGAGACATGAGTCGTCCACAGGAGGACCGGTACGAATTGCCACATCGCTACGATCATCAAGTAAATCCACTACCAAGTCACATAATGAAATGTCGAGTGTGATCTCCGGGTAGCGTTGCAGGAAATCCGGTAATAAAGGCATCAAGCAATGTTTTCCAAACGCAACATGACAATTAACACGTATCCGTCCACACGGCGCTGTTCCCTGATTTACTTCTTGTTCTACGGCTATGATGTCCTCCAAAATCCTGACACTACGCTCATAGAAAACAGAACCCTCAGCCGTTAATTGGAGTTTACGTGTTGTTCTATTCAACAGCCGTACACCAAGTCGCATTTCCAGTCGATTAATAAGCTTACTGACCGCTGATGGCGTCATGTCGAGCTTGCGAGCAGCGGCTGAGAGACTTTCCGATTCAATTACCTGAACGAATACAGCCATTTCTGTAGATCGATTAAATTTGTGCATAGATATTTGAATTATTTTCCAAAATCCTATGAATAAATGAATTTTAGTCTAATAAGCTCATTTTTTCTAAACTTAAGGAAATATTTTTTTCCTTAAGAATTTGTCCTATACCAAATTGCTTTTATTACTTAACCCATTGCGTGTTATATGGCCAATCTCTACAAGATCAGCATGATCGAATGTCGTTAATTCCTATCTGGAATTTAGATAAATATTTTACTTATTACTATTGGGATTGACGCTGTCAACGAACAAGATAGTGGAACATCAAGTCGCTTTTTAAGCTGATAAAGGGGCTAGTCACTTTATAAAGTCATAGCTTCACACAGAGCAAAACCTGCTGTTTCACAAACTTTAAATCACGAACATGGCCTGACAGAGAGAATATAGAAGAGAAGAACGCCACAGCAAGAGAACTCTTGTGCCGTTCATCGGAACGTCAGCAAAAACAAAATTGACGGGAAAGCACTCCAGCTATCCTAATAAACCGATCACTTAATAAAACGGAGACCAATATCCGGGCTTAAACCTCAGCCCGAATATTGGATTTTACCAAATGCTATTTCGGCGGGAAGGTAATGAGCACAACTTTAGTTAGTACCCACTTTTGGACGTAACCCACCAGGCTAGCGACCTACGCGACTATTACATCATGCCGCCCATACCGCCCATGCCGCCCATACCGCCTGCTGCGCCTAAATCAGCTTTATCGTCTTTAGGCAGATCAGTGATCATACATTCAGTAGTGATCATCAGGCCAGCGATAGATGCTGCAAATTGCAGTGCAGAACGGGTTACTTTGGTTGGGTCCAGAATACCCATTGCGATCATATCGCCATACTGCTCAGTCGTTGCGTTATAACCGTAGTTGCCTTCACCTGCTTTCACGCTGTTTGCGATAACAGATGGCTCTTCACCTGAGTTGTCAACGATCTGACGCAGAGGCGCTTCCATCGCGCGCATTGCAACACGGATACCTACGTTTTGATCTTCGTTGTCGCCTTTCAGACCAGCAATAGCGGCTGCAACGCGAACCAGCGCAACACCACCACCAGCTACCACGCCTTCTTCTACTGCTGCGCGAGTTGCATGCAGAGCATCATCAACGCGAGCGCGTTTTTCTTTCATCTCAACTTCTGTTGCAGCGCCAACTTTAATAACAGCAACACCGCCAGCCAGTTTAGCTACGCGCTCTTGCAGTTTTTCACGGTCATAATCAGAAGTGGACTCTTTGATCTGCTGATTGATCTGAGCAACACGGCCTGCAATTGCATCTTCTTCACCAACGCCATCAATGATGGTAGTGGTATCTTTGTTGATAACGATACGTTTTGCCTGACCCAGATCTTCCAGAGTTGCTTTTTCCAACTCCAGGCCAATCTCTTCAGAAATAACATTACCGTTAGTCAAGACAGCGATATCTTGCAGCATAGCTTTACGGCGGTCACCGAAGCCAGGCGCTTTAACCGCAGCCACTTTGACGATGCCGCGCATGGTGTTAACAACCAAAGTAGCCAGTGCTTCACCTTCAACATCTTCAGCGACAATCAGCAAAGGCTTGCTTGCCTTAGCTACACCTTCCAGAACTGGCAACAGCTCACGAATGTTGGAGATTTTTTTATCTACCAGAAGAATATATGGGTTTTCTAATTCAACAGAACCATTTTCTGGTTTGTTGATGAAATAAGGAGAGAGGTAACCACGGTCGAACTGCATACCTTCAACGACATCCAGCTCATCTTCCAAGCCTGTACCTTCTTCAACGGTGATTACACCTTCTTTACCGACTTTATCCATCGCTTCTGCGATCAATTTACCCACAGTTTCGTCGGAATTCGCGGAGATAGTACCTACCTGAGCAATAGAGGTGGAATCTGAGCAAGGTACGGACAGCTTTTTCAGTTCTGCCACTGCTGCAACTACGGCTTTGTCAATACCGCGTTTCAGATCCATTGGGTTCATACCAGCGGCTACGGCTTTCAGACCTTCAGTAACAATAGACTGAGCCAATACAGTTGCTGTCGTTGTGCCGTCGCCCGCAGCATCATTCGCTTTAGAGGCAACTTCTTTCACCATCTGAGCGCCCATGTTTTCGAACTTGTCTTCCAGTTCAATTTCACGAGCGACGGAAACACCGTCTTTAGTGATTGCAGGAGCACCGAAAGATTTATCCAGCACAACGTTACGGCCTTTAGGACCCAAAGTCACTTTTACTGCATCAGCAAGAATATTCACACCACGTAGCATCTTAACGCGAGCGTCGCTACCAAATTTTACGTCTTTAGCTGCCATTGTTTCTTTCCTTTAAATTCGTTCAGTTAAGAAGACCTAAGCGCAACAATTACGCTTCAACAATTGCCAGAATGTCGCTTTCAGACATGATCAACACTTCTTCGTTGTCGATCTTCTCTGACTTAACACCGTAACCATCGTTAAAAATAACGATATCTCCAACTTTCACACACAGTGCTTTCACATCACCGTTTTCAAGGATGCGGCCATTGCCCACAGCCAGAACTTCACCACGAGTGGATTTACCCGCAGCAGTGCCAGTCAGCACAATACCGCCAGCAGATTTTGATTCAACTTCTTTACGCTTGACGATTACACGATCATGCAATGGACGAATATTCATTGATAGCTCTCCTATAAGAAAGTCCATATCAGGTAAGAGGATTGATACCAGTATGCTTTCATTAAACTAGTATCATAATAAATTAAATGGGGACTTATTTATGATACTTCAAGGGCAGGCAAAAAAATATTTTACTTTTTTCTTGCCGACAGAAAAAAACCTATAGTTAAACCAAACATTTAGACAATAACCGCTTATTAATGAGGCTTATGCTCGTCATCATCGGGCCTATGTTCTCTCAATGAACGGGAGGGATCATCCTGCTTACGCTCGTATTCTCCTTCGAAGGTATTGCTATCCCGTTTAAACCCGCCACTATTATGAGGACGATAGAAATTGATATGCGGCATCAGTTTCATCACTAATTTTTTCTGAACCGGCGGCAGTAACAACAGCAATCCAAGGAAATCCGTAAAAAAGCCGGGGAGGAGTAACAGGAAACCCGCCAGTAACAGGGAAACGCTTTTTATCATTTCTGCTGCCGGGCTCTCTCCGGTAACTAGCTTTTGCTGGATCTGGAGAAAATTCTTTATGCCCTGACTGCGAACCAAAGAGATACCGACACAAGAAGTAAACAGCACCAGTAATAGCGTAAACAGTACGCCTAATTCAGAGGCAACACGCACAAATAGGGTTGACTCGATGTAAACAAGCAAAAATATTAGGATAAATGGCAACCAACGCACTTGGTGCTCCTTCAATTGATTTGGATGAACAGGTTGTATCCTGAATAAATCATATCAACAAAATCCAAGGGACAACCAAATTAACTTTTTTTAATTTATTAAAGATATAATTGGGGTCACAGTTATCGTTTTCAATCCGCTGAAAATTTTGCTAATTAGACACGCAATTGTGATAAATATCACATATATCAAATCAGACTAAACAAATACCACTATAAAGTGATCCAGATTCAATGCATTTATTGCTAACCAGCATATGATCACGCGGGCAATCTGGTGATAAAAATTTCACATCATAACTATTGCTGTTGGCAACATAATAATTGAATAAACGCATAATTAGACAGTAAAAACGTCATCTAATAAGAAGGTTCTCATGTCAAACAACATTCGTATCGAAGAAGACCTGTTAGGTAAACGAGAAGTCCCTGCTGAAGCCTATTACGGTATTCACACCTTACGTGCGATTGAAAACTTCCACATCAGTAACAACACCATTAATGATGTACCCGAATTTATCCGTGGCATGGTGATGGTAAAAAAAGCCGCAGCCTTAGCTAACAAAGAACTGCAAACTATTCCTAAGAAAATTGCAGACATCATCATCAAAGCATGTGACGAAGTGCTCTATAACGGCAAATGCATGGATCAGTTTCCAGTCGATGTGTTTCAGGGCGGCGCCGGTACTTCACTCAACATGAATACCAACGAGGTTCTGGCAAATATTGGTCTGGAACTGTTAGGCCATAAAAAAGGCGAATATGAGTACCTGAATCCCAATGATCATTTGAATAAAAGCCAGTCAACTAACGACGCCTATCCAACCGGCTTCCGTATCGCAGTTTATAACTCCATCCTGCAACTGATCGAGTCTATTGAACTGTTAATTGCAGGCTTCGATAAAAAAGCCAAAGAATTCAGCGACATTTTAAAAATGGGTCGTACCCAGTTACAGGATGCTGTTCCTATGACGCTGGGGCAGGAATTCAATGCATTTTCTATCCTGCTGAAAGAAGAAGTTAAAAACCTAAACCGCACGGCTGAGTTACTGCTGGAAGTTAACCTTGGCGCCACTGCTATCGGTACCGGTTTGAATACCGCGCCAGGTTATCAGAAATTGGCGGTTGAAAAATTGGCTGAAGTTTCAGGTCTGCCTTGCATACCCGCCGAAGACCTGATTGAAGCAACCTCCGACTGTGGAGCTTATGTTATGGTCCACGGCGCTCTGAAGCGCCTGGCTGTCAAACTGTCTAAAATCTGCAACGACCTGCGTTTGCTTTCTTCCGGCCCTCGCGCTGGCCTGAATGAAATCAACCTACCAGAATTACAGGCAGGCTCTTCTATTATGCCGGCAAAAGTGAACCCGGTTATTCCAGAAGTTGTGAATCAGGTTTGCTTCAAAGTTATTGGTAACGATATTTGTGTTACTATGGCATCCGAAGCGGGCCAGTTACAGTTGAATGTTATGGAACCTGCTATCGGTCAGGCCATGTTTGAATCTATCTCCCTGCTAAGCAACGCTTGCCGCAACCTGGTAGAAAAATGCGTTAATGGCATCACGGCTAACAAGGAAGTTTGCGAAAACTTCGTATTCAACTCGATCGGTATCGTGACATATCTGAACCCATTCATCGGTCACCACAATGGTGATATCGTTGGTAAGATTTGTGCCGAAACGGGTAAGAGTGTTCGTGAAGTCGTGCTGGAACGAGGTCTACTGACCGAAACTGAACTGGATGACATCTTCTCTGTAGAGAACCTAAAATGTCCATCTTATAAGGCAAAACGCTTTGACGATTAAGTTGTTGAATATAATAAAAAATAGCTCTTAGCAATAAGGCACGCGATTCCAACTGGATAGCGTGCCTTTTTACTTCCCTACATGCACAAAGTATTAACCTAAAATTTTCAAATTTTTAATTATTTCAAGGAGTCACTATTATGTTAGCCGTAGAATTGATTATCGTTCTGCTGGCCATCTTCCTGGGTGCAAGATTAGGGGGAATTGGCATTGGATTTGCCGGTGGTCTTGGCGTTCTGGTGCTGGCTGTAATTGGCGTTAAACCAGGGCATATCCCATTCGATGTTATTTCCATCATTATGGCCGTTATCGCCGCTATCTCTGCAATGCAGGTTGCCGGTGGTCTGGATTATTTGGTTCAGCAAACTGAAAAACTACTGCGTAAAAATCCAAAATACATCACGATACTCGCACCTATCGTTACCTATTTTCTGACGCTGTTTGCAGGTACGGGCAACATCTCTCTATCAGCACTGCCCGTGATTACTGAAGTCGCGAAAGAACAAGGCATTAAACCATGCCGTCCGCTTTCCACGGCGGTTGTAGCGGCCCAAATTGGCATCACCGCCTCACCTATTTCCGCGGCAGTCGTTTATATGTCTTCTCTGATGGAAGGCCACGGCGTCAGCTATATTCATCTTCTGATGGTTCTGCTGCCATCCACTTTCGCCGCGATCGTTCTGATGTCTTTTATCATCTCCTGGGCATTCAATTCCAAGCTGTCTGATGATCCCGTTTATCTGAAACGTCTGGAAGAAAACCTGGTAACTCTGCGTGGCAGCAAACAAATTGAAATCAAACCAAGGGCTAAAGCTTCTGTTCTGTTATTCCTATCGGGTGTTATCAGTGTTGTTATTTACGCTATCGTCAACAGCCCAAGCATCGGCCTGATTGCAGAACCCCTGATGAACACCACTCATGCCATTCTGATCATTATGTTGAGTGTTGCAACTATCACCACCATGTTCTGTTCAGTTGATACTGACGCCATCCTGAACTCCAGCACCTTTAAAGCAGGTATGAGCGCATGTATCTGTATTCTGGGTGTTGCATGGCTAGGTGATACTTTTGTACAGGCAAACATGGATTGGATTAAAGGCACCGCTGGAGACTTAATCCACTCTCAACCCTGGTTGCTAGCGATTATTTTCTTCTTCTGTTCCGCCCTACTCTATTCTCAGGCGGCAACCGCAAAAGCATTGATGCCGATGGCTTTGGCTCTGAACGTCACACCATTGACCGCCATCGCCTCTTTCTCCGCGGTTTCTGGGTTGTTTATTCTACCTACTTATCCAACCTTGGTTGCCGCAGTTCAGATGGATGACACCGGTACTACCCGTATCGGCCGTTTCGTATTTAACCATCCATTCTTTATCCCTGGCACCATTGGAGTTGCTCTGGCTGTTGCCTTCGGCTTCCTATTCGGCAGTATGATCCTCTAATTCTGCCTACCAATAACCGCTTAATACAGGGGCGTATATCGCCCCTGCATACCCTCCCCTAAATGAGATATTTTCCCTGAAAACCTTCGATAACTGTTTCAATCTTAACCAGAACACTTTCTGGTCTGGCAGCCTTCGGTTATAGTGCTGAATCTGTTCCATTCAATTAGCGATCATTATTTTTATGATTAAACGTACTCTGATGCTATTTTTGCTGCTTTGCAGCATCCTCTTTACCCCAATGGCAGCGAACGCGCTGTTTGAACAACCGGTGCAAAATCTATATTTGCCAGTAGATCAGGCATTCATGTTTGATTTTCAGCAAAAAGGCGACAAATTGACGTTAGACTGGCAGATCAAACCGGGTTATTACCTTTATCGCAAACAACTTCATATTGAGCCGCAACAGGCCACACTGGGTAAAATCACGTTGCCACAAGGTACAGCTCATCGAGATGAGTTCTTTGGTGAAACTGAAGTTTATTTCCAACAACTCATCGTCAATGTTCCTGTTACAGAGGCGAACAACAGTTCTAATATCGTTGTCACTTACCAAGGCTGCGCCGCCGCAGGATATTGCTATCCACCTGAAACCCGCCTTGTTCCATTGAGTGCAGTTATTCCATCAAAAACAACTGACGCAACCCCTAACGAACCTGCCCAGAAAACACCAGAAAGCGCATCAAATGATCAACAACATTTACCTTTCTCACCACTCTGGGCAATCTTGATTGGCATCGGTATCGCCTTTACACCTTGTGTACTACCGATGTACCCATTGATTTCCAGCATTATTCTTGGCAGCCAACGCCCTAAGAGCCTAAAACAGATATTTTGGTTGGCGTTAAGCTATGTTCAAGGCATGGCGCTCACCTACACGCTACTTGGGTTGATTGTAGCGGCTGCGGGCCTACAATTTCAGGCCGCACTGCAACATCCGTATGTACTGATCGGCTTATCAGTATTGTTTATTCTGCTGGCCCTGTCGATGTTCGGCCTCTATTCTCTGCAACTGCCTTCCGCTGTTCAGACGCGCTTAGTCAACTGGAGTAACCAGCAAAAAAACGGTTCGCTTTTCGGCGTATTCGCTATGGGTGCGTTAGCCGGATTAATTTGCTCTCCTTGTACTACCGCGCCGTTAAGTGCGATTCTGCTCTACATCGCTCAAAGTGGTAATACCGTAGCAGGTGGCCTAACCCTTTATCTTTACGCTTTGGGAATGGGATTACCGCTCATTGCCGTCACGCTATTTGGTCATAAACTCCTGCCACGCAGTGGACCTTGGATGCAGTATGTTAAAGAAGCTTTTGGCTTCATTATCCTCGCGCTACCCGTTTTCCTGCTAGAAAGAGTTATCGGTGATACCTGGGGAATACGGTTATGGAGCCTGCTGGCAGTCAGTTTCTTGGGATGGGGATTTGCTCTGACAATTAGAAGCCAAAACGGTTGGGTACGAGTCATACAACTGATATTGTTAATTCTGATGCTGATAGCTACCCGTCCGTTGCAAGATTGGTTTTGGGGTACAACAGTTACACAACAGTCGCGGCATAGCCTCAACTTCCGCCAGATAAATAACTGGCAGGAGTTAGAAGATATAATGACACAAAACAGCCATAAAACCGTTATGCTTGATTTCTATGCTGACTGGTGTACCGCATGTAAAGAGTTTGAAAAATATACTTTCAGCGATCCACAAGTTCAGTTACAACTGCATGATGCCTTACTGTTACAGGCCAATGTCACGAATAACAGCCCGCAACAGAAACAGCTTTTAGAAAAACTTAACGTTCGGGGATTACCGACTATTCTGTTTTTTGATGCTCAAGGAAAAGAGATCCCCGATTCACGGGTGAATGGTTTTATGAATGCCGCCCGCTTTAACGAGCATTTGCAGCATCTGCCAAAATGATCTTGAAGGAGAACACCGTGCAACGAGAACAAATCCTTAGTCATGCCTTAAACTTACTAGAGCAGCATGGCTTATCCATCACAACTGAGATACTTTTTGGCTCGCTCAACATGGATATCGAATATCTCAAGCAGTTCTGGCCCGATCGGGAAGCGTTGCTTTATGACTGCCTACGTTATCACGGCCAACAGATTGAAATCTGGCAACGACAGATATTACTGGATGAAAATCTGACGCCAGAACAAAAGCTACTGGCTCGTTATGCAGCCTTAGATGAAAAAGTAAAAGAGAAACGCTATCCAGGCTGCCTGTTTATCGCGGCCTGTAGCGAATTCCCTGAATCTGACCACCCTATTCATCAATTAGCTGAATTACAAAAACAGAGTTCCTCCCGCTACACCACCGAGCTATTACATCAACTGGATATTGAAGATTGCGAACTCGTTGCCAAACAGATGGAACTGATTCTGGAAGGCTGCTTAAGTAAACTACTGATCAAACGGAATATTGATGATATCGCGACGGCAAAACTACTGGCAGAAGATGTTTTAGCTATTGCCTTATGCCGCAAGAATGGCGCATTAAGTTAACAAAAATCAGCCTAAGATGAACAACCACACAAATTCCGGGCAAAAAGAAAGCAAACAATCCGCTTTTATCATTTTTTATCAGAAAGGCATTGACGACTTAGGCTGAATACGGTTTAATGCGCCCCGTTGCCCGGATAGCTCAGTCGGTAGAGCAGAGGATTGAAAATCCTCGTGTCGGTGGTTCGATTCCGCCTCCGGGCACCAAAATTTAGTTTCATGGCGTCCCTGTACATCCTGAAACGTTAAAGAATCAGTAAGTTGCAAAGAGCCTGGAGCATCAATAGATACTGCCAGGGTTTTTGACATTCAGAGTTTTTGGGGGCTTAATTGGGGGCCTGTTGGTTCGATAAACTCTGGAGCCCCCGCCATGCCACTCACCGATACCGCCATCCGTAACGCCAAGCCGCTCGATAAACCCTACAAACTCAGCGATGCGCAGGGTCTGTACCTGCTGATTAAACCCAACGGTTCTAAACTCTGGCAACTCAAATACCGCTTTGGCGGCAAGGAGAAGAAGCTGGCGTTTGGCGCTTACCCGACCGTTACGCTGGCGAATGCGCGTAAGCTGCGTGAAGAAGCTCGCGCCGTACTCAGCGCGGGCGACGATCCGGGGGTGAAAAAGCAGCAGGAGAAGCAGGCGAAGAAAAGCGGTAATACCTTTGAAGAGGTCGCCCGTAAGTGGCTGGCGGGAAATATCCGCTGGACGGAGCATCACACGGCGAAGATCCTGCGCTCGCTGGAGCACGTCAGACAGGCATTGATCCTGCCGCAGAGCGCCATTTTTAACGCTATATCTTTACTTTCAATCAGGGTTTCGGCGAAGTTTTCGCAGTGATCGGCAAGGACGGTGAAGTCCGTGGCGGCATTGAAGGGAATAGCAAGTAACGGGTGTGTTTGAGTGGGGATCGTAACCATAGTGGCAGCCTCCAGTAAGTGATTAATTGAACCACCACCGAAGAGACCAATCTTGCGGGTGGTGGAACCGGACGGAGTTGGTCTTACCGGCCTTACTGGACACCGGCGCGTCTTGCGACGCCTCCGCCCGGCCCACCATTGAGATATAGCCGGATGAACGACATAAAAAAGACGCAAAGCGCGTCATATGCCGCCAGTAAGGAATATCTTCAGGAGACCAATCCCGGCACCTGAATTTGCACCGCGATTAGCAGTTAACAGCAAGTGAGGTTATGGAAGGCTTATCGCAAAAATAACTCTCTCTTACCTGCAAAATTAATCATTCGTCTTTCGCATCAAATAAAAGACTAAAGCTTCATTTTTTCCATTTTATTCAATGAATAATCGGGAATATAATCCAGAAAACACACTTTAAGGATCTCAACATGAGGATCACCGCGACCCAAATTGAACAGTGGGCGGACACAAGAGACGCTCAGGGAATGTTGCCCATTTTGATCCGGAGATTAATTAGCGCGACCACAACAATAACAGCATTGAGCATGCCCGGCGGTGATTCTGTTTCAAGCAGCGGCTGGGATGGTATTGTCCAGGCTGACAAAGGCAACATCTGGGTTCCTGATGGTGCCTCTTTCTGGGAAATGGGCTGTTCCTCCGACATCATTACTAAAGCCCGCTCAGATTTTCGGAAAAGAAATCAACAAATTTCACCACAGGAAGCAGCTCAAAGTCGCTTTGTCTTCGTATCACCACGCCGGTGGCCCAAAAAAGATAGCTGGCTCAAAGAAGCACAGGCTGAAAACATCTGGTCCGGCGTTTATGCTCTTGATGCTGACGATCTGGAGGCGTGGCTGGAAAACACTCCGGCTGTAGCTCTCTGGTTCAGTGAAATAACAGGCCATACTGGCGCAGGCATTGAATCCATTTCCCATTTCTGGGAACGATGGTGCAATCAGTCACAATTTCCGTTAACAAAAGACACCTTACTGGCTGGCAGGGAAGAGGAAAAAAACACACTGAACGACTTTCTATCAGATAAAAAAGAACAAATTATTATTCGGGCAGACAGTCAGGAAGAAGGTATCGCTTTTGCCTGTGCCAGCTTAATAGAGATGGGACATGAAAATATATCAGCCTGCATAACTACTGATGATGGATGGCACTTTATTGATAAAAATCCCTCAATTCAATTTTGTCTGGCGATGAACAGTGATATTTCCAGACAAAGCCGACACCAGCCTGAACGAACTATTTTTATTCCCTTTTTGTTTTAGAATGCATAATTGCTCTTTTACACCCGGTGTATTAAATCTCCACTCACATTCCTTGAGAAACAACTCAAAATGCTCCTTTGGTATGCCATTAAATTTACGCATATGACGTTTGGCTTGGTTCCAAAAATTCTCTATCCCATTGATAGGGTTTTGACCATTTTTAGCGTCTACGAACTCCGTACTATGGTTGATTCGGTAGTGTTTAAAATCGGACAAGTCCAGCACATCATAGCTGGCAAAATTGTCTGTGTAGACTAGGCTATCAGGCTTAATTTTCGCTGTGATTATCGGCATCAAAGTATCGGATTTAGCGTTAGGTATTAGGCGGGTTTAAACCTTACCACCCCGCTTTAGAAGCCCGAAAACAGGGACTTTTCCGGCTGAAGCCCGCCCGCGTTTTCCCTTACGTTTACCTCCGAAATAGCTTTCGTCTATCTCGACTTCACCTTCAAACATGGAGTGTTCATCGACATAATCAGAGATAAGGACTCTGAGGCGGTGAAAATAGTAAGCTGAAGTCGTTTTGTTGACACCCACTAACTCTGCCGCAGTGCGAGCTGTAGCCCCTGCCACAAAGATCTCCTGAAGACGTTTTTGCTTGTATTAGCTAATCCGACTTTTTCTCATTGGGGTATCCTAGATCAAATGACTTATCTAGGGCAGCCCCATTTTTTATGGTAGCTCAGTCGAACGCTTATATGATTATATTAAAGCTTTTGAAATTAGATACGCAGAATATCCAATTATTCTTAAGCAAATGGAAAATGTTCTTATTTTACAGAACCAGTTTTTATCAGGCATAAATCCAGTTGATACACTCTCAGAACAAGAGTTCTCACCCGGTCATGTCGAAATCCCTCCAGAAACGTTCTGGAAAACCTACCATCAGGCTTTAACGGATGCCAGTCATGCGTTTGAGGAAATAATAAATCAGACAGAAAATATATTTATTAAAAAACCAGGGGAATTTAAAAGCATTAACTCCACCACTGAATTATCAAATATAATAATGGAAGGCATAGCGCTCCCTGCTATTGGTATCAATATTGGTGATCGTGTTTATCCATTGTCATTCAGGAATATGGCAAATGTAATTATTGAGCACTATGCTTCCCAGAAAATGGATATCGATTGTTCAGATGCAATTTCAAATTTCATATCCCAGCGTTTTGAAAACATTATTGAGGGACCATTTCTGCTTCTGAATCAAAAAAAGATCCTACCTTATAAATTCGCTGGGATACTACAGGGAAATGATAAGTATTATTTATTTGTACCTTTTGATATTAATCCAATAAACAAACTAAAAAAGATAGAAGAAGATATTTTCGAACTTTTTAGCCAAGGAAAATGGGCTTTATCACCGATTTCATCATCACAACTATTAGGTATTCGAAATGGCTCAGGAAAGCAACTTGCAATTGATGATATTGAGTTTATTTTCATAAGCTCTAATCTTACTACTGCTATGCTTCCTTTTAAGCCACCGCAACTAAAATATAGTTATCATATTCTTTTCTTGGCAGAATTTATTGCATTATTTGACTCGATAGATAACCTGAGTGAATTGTCATCATTTTTTTCATATCTAGAGCAATATAAATCCAAAATAAATCCGTTTTTTATTTCTGTAATAGATAAATTTGCATCATTTAAAGGAACTCATTCTGTATTAGAAGATGGTGCTATTAATTTCGACATAATTACTCTTGATCCTCATTGGGGATCTAACTGGAGATATGAAGAACTGGAAAAATACTGGTCACAGGTCCCTTCAAATTTTCCTGATGTCAATGTAAAATGGAATATCAGTAATACTTACCAAGGAAATATTTCATTAATATCAAAAAGTCATTTCTATGTATGCTGGTGCACAAAAATAAATAACTGCACAATGCATTTTTGTGCCGATCGCAAACCACTACTAAATGAAGATCACCTTAACGATCAGCTTCTGACATTATTTTTAGAATGCACTTGTGATGCGCTATCGCAACGAAAAGATATTTTAGAGAATATATCATTCCAAAATATAAAAAGAATTACCGTTCACTGCTCTATTGACAAAAAATATCTGGTCGATAGTAATTCCGACATTACAGAAAATTTTAATCCTGAATTGTTCACTCACGTGTCATTAATTAACAAAGATAATTCTTCTGCAAATATAAAAATTCACATTAATTTACCTCTCATGCAATATCGTCTTAACAGACCTCAAAATGCCAGTTTCCAGGCTGATGTTTGCATTGCGTTCTTACAATCGCTCTCCCAAATACTTCATATCGAGTTCTCCGAAGATATTAGGCAACAGATAATCAATACAGGGAACAGACCCGCAAGGATGGCAATATCCAGCGAAAAGCGCACCTTTGATACTTTAGAAATAAAACCAAACATTCCTGAAGCCAAACACTTTAAACTAGCCAGAAAAACATTGGCTAACTTAATTAAAGAGTCTGGAGTTCAGGAAGGTAATTATGAGTTACAAAAGGCCAAGGATATTATTAACCCTTTAGCCGATTTTTTCAGAGAAAAAATTCACGCAACAATACGCTCAATGAACAGGGAGCACTTGCTACAATTTGTAATTGAAAACTATGATGCTTATGTAGCCGAAGATCATAGAAAAAAGCAAAATATTATGTTAAGCCTTCAACATGAGGTTAATTATAATAGAACAGAAAAATTAGCAAAACAGAGTACTGAGTTCAACCGTATGTCAGCAAATTATAGATATTTGCTTGAATGCGCTTTGAGTCTTAACACAAAAAGTAAAACCATACCTGCTACCGATGATATCTTACAATTACTTGCTGATATTGATTGGTTAATAGTACTTTATAATGCAAGTGACATCTTGCATAACGATATTGATGTAGGTGGTTTGAATATAGATAATTTTTACATCCCACAAGTATTTTTTTCCGAAGATCGTGAGATTAAAGAAGATAAGTTTAGTGAAGAACAAGCAGGCTATAAGTTAGGTTATAATTTAAATGATAATGACTCAGTAGAATCCGACATTATAAATGAAAATTTAGATGTTCTTAACCGTATATTTCAACAAGATCTCGGTTTCAAATACTCGAGTTTACTTGCTGTTTTCTCTATTCTTTTTCAATGGGCTCGATTTAACCAAATTGAATTAAATCTTTCATATCAGGCGACAAGGGCTGATATGGTAACTACATTACTTAACAACAATACAAACCTGATTAATGAAGAAGTAGAGAAAATAATAGATTTTCTTATTCTTAATCCGAATAAGATAAGAAAATTGCTGGGTGCTGATTCTGAATATTTTGATGTGCCCATATCCGATCATAATAAACGAGATCACCGATATAATATTCGCCCACTAATAGAAATTAGTAATAATAATATAATCTGGGGAGCTACGGCAGCATATCGGGCAGGCACAATATGGATTGCCCATATTGCAAATGGATATCTTCCTGCCGAGTTCGAATGGAGCCACATTTCACATGAAGTTGGTAAAATAAAAGAGAGTATTGAAAAGCAATTAGAAATAACCACTTTTGATATTGTAAAAAGGTTCACAACCCAAATTGAACTTGGCATCGACTTTAAGAAACGCTTTCCAAAGAAAAAATTTCCTGATGTAGGTGATTTTGATACCTTAGCCTATTTTCCTGATAGCAATACCAGGTTGAATATAGAGTGTAAGTATAATCAGCCCTACTATTGCATTAAGGATATGCGTCGTTTACGAGAGAAAATATTTGGTAGAGGTGATAAAAGGGGACAGATTGGGAAAATAGAAAAAAGAATTGATTTCCTAGCAGAAAATTATAATAATCTTCGTACTCTACTAAACTGGAGTGAGCCAGCAGATAATCACGAAGTTAAATTTATCCATTTATATATTAGTAGACAAATTTACTGGTGGTTAAGATATCCGCCATATGAAACTAATATTAATTTTGTACAAGTAGATGCGTTAGAAGCTTGGTTACAAGAAAATTTATAGTATATTAACCAACCGCTATGAAATTAAGGTGGTTTAGAAAATAACCACCTTAATATTCATACCCATCTGAACACCACCCTCTGGGGCGTTATCAATGCCCCCTTCTATGAAGGGGGACTTTTACAGAAGAAATAAACATGTGTTAAAAAAGCTATCTACATTGTAAGTAACAATTTGCTCATTAAGATTATAGGTTAGGAATAAACCCTTCTTCCCGCAGAACCTTAATCACCCCACGAATCAGATATGAGTTAGAAAACTTCGCCGTATAGGTACGAGCCCCCTCTTCTACTGGCTGAAGCAGTCCCCGTTCAATCAGCTTACCAAGCTGATAAGTCACCTGCGTCGGTTTAAGATCAGGCAAAACGGCGCGTAGATCGCCCGCTTTTATCGTCCCCAGCTCAACAACGCGTTTCAGAACCTTCGATTCCAGCGGGTTTATCAGCCCTCTCTCCGATGAGAAATCGATGGCCGGATACAGGATCTTTTCGCTCAGGAAAGCGTGGTTTGTCAGTTGATCGACTTTCTTCAGCTCAGAGGAGATCCCCGAAAGCACATATAAGCACCATTCTTCCAGCCCCTGCTCTGTTCCCTTATCGGCTAACGAAAGCATGGCGTAATAGCGTTCACGATCATTGCAGAATACCGCTGTCGGATTGAGAACCCGCCCACCAGCCTGAACATTAAAACCATACTTGATAAGCAATGCATAGGTCAGCAATCTGACCGTTCTGCCATTACCGTTGCCAAATGGATGTATCCAGCCAAAGCGGTGGTGCACCAGTGCAATCTTCATCAGATCGTACTTTGGCTTATCGGCACGATTAATAAAGGCGGTCAGTTCCGCCATATAATCAGGAACGCGGATGTGGTCCGGCGGTAAGTGGTCAGACAGAGCGATGCTGACTTTATGTTGCCGATATGCGCCGGGCGTTCTGTCGCCTTCCTGTTGCAGCCCGGCTACCGCCAGACTATGCAACTCGCGGATAAAATATTCTGTTATGTCATCGCCGTTGCTCAGGTATTCGTCGATGTACTCCATCGCAGCTTCAATATTGTTGATTTCTTTGAGTTGGTCCGTCGAACTCTGCGTTCCTTCAACCTTGCTTTCAACATAGTCGGCAAGCGTGGTGTGGTTTCCCTCAATCCTTGCGGAGCCAAGACTCTCCAGCATGTGGAAAACGGCCTTCAACTGCGCAAACAGGATAGGGTGAACATCAGTTTCCAGCCGCAGGTGTCGGAGTAACTCTAGTTCCGTCAGCGCATCGACCAAAGGGGAGTCAAAGCTGGGGTTCAGAAGCGAGAGTTCAAAGTGATTAAATTGAACCATGATGTTTAGTTATCTCAACTGGTGAATAAAAACATCTCAAAAGTATAGCAAAAATAGTAATAGAATCTATATCTTAGAAAGAACACTGTTTTTAATTATCTCAAAAACCGTTGTTCCAACATATCAAATGTAAGTTTGAAAGATGTTCAATGAGAAGGGGGATGGGGCTTTGATTGCATAATGCAGTATGGATTTTTTAGCGCCGCTATGTGTGGAGGTCTGGTCGTTATATGTGGACCTGACTCCACACAAAACGAAGCCCCACTATCTTAAATACCGATTTTTCGTGATAACCATCACAAAACAAAAGCGATTTATCGTGGATATGATTCCGAGTCCGGCACCAATTCAAAACGCGTTGGTTGAGAGATGAGAAAACTCAACCAGCGGCCGAAACAAGAACCCGAATGTATAACTGTAGTTAGTTTAGCTTTTCAGTACTTCGATATTGAATTGAATACAAGGGTTATGATGTAGGATACATGAGAAATTATGTGTCTTTTTTCTGCTTGAACGCAATACTTACAAGTCCTATTGCAACTGCCAGGCCAATCCAAAATAAATCAATAAATTAACACGATGTTGGGTTCAATAAACCGGCTTTGTGTTTGATAATAGGGTCGTCAATCTCCCTCGGTAATCACACTAATACACGTAATGCGACATCTATATTATTAACCATTTTTCATTCCTATTTTAGTTTATATTGTTTGTTTTTTACTTATTCCTTTATTACCTCTATTACCAGTTATATAAATAATGCTACCGACCAAGGAAACAACGGTGATGATAGATGCCACTTTAATAGGTTCATGGTGAGATATATAACCAATAAGCAATGATGCCAGTCCTGCACTACCTAATTGCAATGTTCCCATTATGCCGGAAGCTGTCCCGGCCGCTTGAGAATGAGTGGCAATTGCCGATGCAGTACCAAGCGGCAGCAAAAAACCATTACCGAAAGTCAATACTGATATTGTTAGCACAGAAGTTATCAATGGGTAGGAACTAAAAAACATTTGTATCGTGAAAGCGATACCTCCAACAGCAAAGATGAGATAACCATGAGAAATCGTTTTTCTCATGCCCTGCTGGCGACTTAATTTCTTAGCAGTAAGATTACCCAACACGTAACTCAAAGAGAGCATTATATAGGTGTAACCAACATATTTTTCTGGTAATCCCATAGCTGTAAGAATAAATGGAGATTCAATCAAATAAGAAAAATATGCCGTATAAGCGAAACAAGGTATTGCTGCATAGTAAAGAAACTCTTTATTTATTATCACTTGGTAAGTACTGACCAATATATTTTTAATACTCAATTTTTGACGTTTTTTTATTGGTAGTGATTCTTTCAGAACTAGCAAGCATAATATAAGCGTGACTGTTATAAATAAAGTAAGAAATAAAAAACAGGCTTTCCAACCATAATGTTCACTTAACACACCTCCGATCATTGGTGCGACAGCGGGCGACATTCCCACAAAAGGGAAAATAATCAGATACAAATTGGCTGCCTCTTCTTTCCCCATCAAATCATTAATAATGGCACGACTTAATGTAATACCAGCACAAGCGCCTATTCCCTGGAATAAACGCAATAATAGCAATTCACTAATATGCGTACTGTAAAAAATACCGATTGTTGAAATCAGCCATATAATCATTCCAGAAATAAGAACCTTTTTTCTTCCTAAACAATCACTCAATGGCCCATAAATAAGTTGAGAAAAGGCTATCCCAAATAGAAATATAGCTATTGCACTTTGTATACTAGATTCGCTAACGTGATAATAGTTTCCCATTTTACTCAAGGCGGGTAGGAATATATCCGATGAAACCAACCCTCCCATAGAAAGAAAAGCCATTAAAACGATAAATAATAAAGACGAAGATTTATTGTTCATGGACTATTAACCAATCAATATAATAAATATTACCCCAGAATAAATTCCGCATAAAATAAAAAACATGCACCAGTTAAATTTACACCAAATGCACACAATCACTTACTTAATGAATAAATTAATAAAATCAAAATAATTTTAATTACACATTGGCAAATTACACATTGGCATAGCTATTAATTTACACAATCTCTTTAATAATTAACATTTATAAAAATAAACTTATGTAAATATCAACTGAAAATATAGTAACACTAATAACATTTTTTAGTAAACAAAAAAACATAAAATTTAAATTCAAAAACAAATAAAAAAAACACAAAACACAGCATATAATACTGAAAATAAAGTCATCAGTTATTATATGAGCAATGATATATACCCTATGGATTTCAATATGCATGGCGACGGCAAGAGAGCGAATCCCCGGGAGCATAGATAACTATGTGACCGGGGTGAGCGAGTGCAGCCAACAAAGAGGCAACTTGAAAGATAACGGGTATATTTTTTAAAAAATTACAGACTAATAATACCAGATCACATTTCCCTACCATTGTTAAGACACGAAAACTGAGAAGGTACACATGCTAATTTCCGGTAGTTGTCACTGTAAGAATATTGAATTTACATTTAACTGGGAGCCTGAGCCTCTGGAAATTCCGGCACGAGCATGTAGTTGCTCTTTTTGTATCAAGCACAGCGCCGTCTGGACATCATACCCAGCACAGCAGGGCGACTTCGGCTGAATATCCGAGAACAAAAGTTTCTATATAGGTACTCTTTTGAAACAGGTACAGCGCAGTTTCATATTTGTAGCCAGTGCGGAGTAGTACCTGTTGTCATCAGCCAGATTAATGGTCACGATTATGCCGTCGTTAACGTCAATACCTTTGAAAACGTTGATCCTACATTGCTTAAATATGTTTCTGCTAAGTTCACTGATGAAAGCGAGCAAGCTCGATTAACTCGTCGTCAACAAAACTGGATCGCTAATGTTGAATATATATAGGCTATATCAGAGAAAAAACTAAAGGCGACGTAGATTTAAAAGCCAAATTGGCTGAATAGGAGAGGGAGGCGTTTTACAACCATCATAGACCACATGTACCACAGACGACATGGAAGCTAGAAAGGTAAAACGCCTTATGAAACTTTTGTTGAAAAAATGAGAGGTTACAAATGCTCTGTCAGGAGAGATAAGAGATCTCACAAGTAAAGTTCTTCTAAATTATACCTTCCTGAAGATCTCCACGATTTTGTTTTCTTTGACAAAAACTTTGATCGTACCTCAGGCGCTTAGTTCCCTTCTTAAGCAAATCTCAGGTTAATTAGTTTGTGCTGCTGAAGTTGATACACTAGGTATACTTTTACTGTCACTTAGAATCACTTTATAGTCAATCCCACTAATATTCACTGTTGTTGATGAATTAGCGGACCATGCCTTGCCACTCACAGATAAATAATATTCGGTCTTACCATTTGCGTATTTTCATGAATACCGTGGCAAGTTGCTGATAAAACCAGCAAAAGGCGCAGTCAAACACATGCTGAGGAATATACGAGAGCTTATCAAAACCAATGCAACCGCCAAAACGGAAAACCTGATCCGGCAACTCAACAGAAAGTTGAGAGGCTGGGCCAATTATTACCGCCATGTTGTGTCGAAAAAGACCTTTGCTTACGTTGACCATCAGGTGTTTCAGACTCTGCTTATCTGGATAAATCGACGACATCCAAACAAATCAGCCCGATGGAAGCAAAAGCGTTATTTTCGTCGCCTTGGTTTACGTCAATGGACTTTCTTCTCGATGTTCAGGAATGTGAAGGGAGAACAGGGATGTCTCGACCTGTTCTCAATGGCGAGTACCCCGATCGTCCGCCACATCAAGATCAGAGCTAATGCGACCCCTTATGATCCGACATACCGACAGTACTTTGAGCGTCGTGCACAGATCAGATAGCCCGAAGCGGAGCATAAGGGAAGGGATTTATCCAGGAATAAAGCACGTTGGGTTACCGGGTCATTATCAGGCCTTAGTAAGGCTTGAGCCGTGTGCGCTGAAAGGCGCACGCACGGTTCTTAGCGGGCTGGAAACAGGTAACTGTCTCTGGCTACTCTGCGAATATTCAGGGAGGATTGTCTCCGGGTTTAAGATCCCCCTATACTTCAGGGCATGTTTCAAAAGTTACTTGATGAGAATAATGAATGATGAGTGCTAACTCAATCAAACAAGCGGTCTGGAATGCATATGATATTTTTCGTGATATAGGCATCCTACCCATTTGCAACGATCTGTTTTTTAAAAATACATATTCGATGTACACAGAGAAAAAATAGAAGACATGGAGGCTGCATAATGAATCAACCCGTATTACCGGGATCAAACCTATTGCTAGACAATATTAGGACGCTATTAACCCAAGGTCGCAAACAAGCCGCACAAGCAGTCAATACTGTTATGGTGCAAACTTATTGGGAAATTGGCCGCCTGATTGTCGAAGATGAACAACAAGGACAGACGCGCGCTGAATATGGTAAGAAAGTACTCAAAAACCTTTCCACTTCTTTAACCAAAGAGTTTGGCAAAGGCTTTGATAACTCCAATCTTCGTTATATGAGATTGTTTTATATTACTTTTCCAAATCGTGACGCACTGCGTCACGAATTAAGCTGGACACACTACCGCACCTTAACCCGCATTGAAAACGAGCAAACCAGACAATGGTATATGAAAGAAGCAATTGAGCAGGCTTGGTCTGCTCGCGCGTTAGAACGCCAAATCGGTACCTTCTATTACGAGCGCTTGCTTTCTACTCAAGCAAAGCAACAAAATATCCAGTCTGTACTGGATGAAGCGCAGCAAAAAACCACGGCACTGACTTTATCGGCAAAAGATTACTTGCGTGACCCATATATTTTCGACTTTTTAGGTTTACCGAGTGCTGCACTACAAGAAAGTGAACTTGAACAAGCGCTAATTGACAACCTGCAAAAGTTCCTGCTGGAACTCGGTAAAGGCTTTGCATTTGTCGAACGTCAGCAACGTATCAGTACCGATGATGGTGATTATTACATTGATTTGGTGTTCTACAACTTTCATCTCAAATGCTTTTTGTTGATTGACCTGAAAATGCATAAGCTCACCCATCAAGATGTGGGGCAAATGGACATGTATGTGCGCATGTACGAAGAGAAAAAACGCCGCAGTGATGATAACCCAACCATCGGCTTAATTTTATGTACCGAAAACAATCATACCGTTGCCAAATATTCAGTACTCAACGACAGCAAGCAATTGTTTGCCTCAAAATACATGTTGGAACTGCCAAGTGAAGAAGAGCTTCGTTTACAGCTCGAAAAAGAGCGTCAGCATTTGTTAGATCAACAAGAAAAACCGCAGTAGAATTTTTTTACTTTGACGCGTAAAGAGGAGAAAATTTCTCCTCTTGAATCTACGCCAACTCCTTTGAAGCAATTTTGAGGCTTGGGTTTTATGTCTGCTCAGTGCCTTGAACTTTCGCCTGACCCAGCGCACCAGCGCTTTGTTGAGTTGCCTGAAGACCTTATACAGTTCCGATCGGCAAAATTGCCCATAATAATTCAACCAGCCATTGATTATGGGGTTTAGCCAGTTTGCCAGTTGTATCAGGTTCAGTTCTATCCGCATTCGGATCTTCAACTTACGGATTTTGGATCTCATGGCTTTTTGGGCGGCTTTGCTGACTGCCGATGTAAAACTCACAAACAAACTGTTTCTTTTACGGTTCCTGACCAACCCTGGCCTGAACGTATATCCAAGAAAATCAAAACAGGTATGTTCATATTTTCCTTTTCGTTCTACATCTTTACAGTAAGCAATCCGGGTTTTGTCCGGATGCAGGGCCAATCCACATTCCCTGAAACGGTGTTCCAACCTTTGCCTGATTTCTCTGGCCTGTGCTTCACTCTGGCAGTGAACCAGTCCATCATCCGCATAGCGACACCATTTCATCCGGGGATAATATTTCTGCATCCACTTGTCGAAAACGATTAGGGTCAGAAGGACAACATATTTTTATGGTAAAGGTTGTTAAGTGCTTCTTTGGTACTTTGACTAAAAAAACGGATAAATGCGAGCCCACAAGATTTCAAACGCGAGCTCTTACAAAATAAGAAAAGGCGTTTTACAACCATCATATATCACAGACCACGTGGTGATTTGAAAGGTAAAACGCCTTATGAGACTTTTGTTGAAAAAATGAGAGCTTACAAATACTCTGCGAGGGAAGGTCTGAGATCTGACATTTTATGCTGCGTAATTAACTGATTTCTTTACCCTCTTATTCTTCATTCTTTGCTTTGCAAGTTGGCTCGCTGAAGTGCGAGGTTGTAATGATGCCACTTCACTTTCTTGAGTGTTATTCAACTTAGATGCTACCGCATTTTCTAGTTTCGACACGGTGCTGTAAGTAAACATCATTGATATAGGAATATCGTGACAGATACGTTGCTTAAGCCTTTCATTGATTTGAACGATATCCAATGATGTAGCCCCAAGAGCAAAGAAGCTGCAATGCTCATCAATTTCAGAAAGCCCGAGCTGGTGTTGTACTTCTTCTGAAATTACCTGTTTAATCGAAATACTTTTATCTACGATCCCACTTTTAGTCTCTGCCAAAGTACTGGCTTTCTCTTTTTCCACAGTATTTAATCTTTCCTCAATGGGTATGACAGAAACTAATAATCGCTGTTGAGTCGCCTGTGAAAGTACTTGTAGAAATACAGCTTCACCTTGCTGATTCGTTAACCCTTCTGTGGATGCGTCAATTTTCATATTTCTCAACGCCATGCCAACTTCCAGCCAGCGATCCCAAGCCAGAGAATAGACCTTGAATTTTAGATCTCGCCTATCAGCAATAGCGTCGAGAAATGCATTAGCAGCAACATAAGCCGATTGCCCAGAAGCACCAGAGTAAGAGAGTAATGAAGAACATAACACCATCGAACTTAGCGGTTTTTCTTCAAAGTACGATAGCAGGTTCATCGTTCCTTCTACTTTAGCAGTCATGATCTTGCGATGTGATGATATATCAGGTTGCATAATCAACGCGCCAGCATCCGAGCCAGCGCTATGGATCACCATATTGATGGCCCCATAATTATTTTCCAGACATTGTAACGTGTCAAAAAGTTGGGTTTTATCTGTCACATCCAATTGTCGCGGTATCACTTCCCCACCGAGTTGTTCGATCTTCTCCAGACACTCAATTTGTTTAATTAACGCCGATTGCTTCTTATTTTCCTTGATACTTGCCCACTGCGAACGTTCAGGAATAGCTGTTCGAGATGCCAGCACAATACGGGCCTTATAATGTTGTGCCAGGCTTTGCGATAACTGCAAAGCAATTCCACCGAGTCCACCACTGATTAAGACTAAGCATCTCTCACGCAACCCATTACATTGTTGATGAGTTTCAATTCTTTTATTCGGCAATGCTTTGAACTCTGGCAACCAAATTTGATTATGTCTTATTGCCAATCGATGATTAATATCAGAGCTAACTAAGTGACGGAATAAAGACTGGGTTGAATTATCCTTTGCTAATTCATCGAAGGAGATGTCAATTTGATAGCCATAATGCTCTTGATGCTCGTAGTTAATTGACTGTATTAAGCCTTTCAATAATGAGATAGCTGCATCGGTGGCTTCATACCCGAGCACATTCTCAATTTGAGGCGTTAACAGAATAAACCGAGAAGCCGCTAGTGCCTTAACGGACAATATTTCTTTAATACATGCGAGCCATTCAAGATAATGTGCCATTGGATCACAAACAAAGTCTTCTGCATTCGGGATTAATACAAACGAACAACAGCCCGTTAGATTTAACGGAGGTAGCTTGTCAACTTCATCGACAAAGATAATACTGCGCGTTGGTAAAACATTATCGACCAACGCTCTATTGCTATCAGCGCCACGACGAGTGGTTAGAGCATATACCTGCCCTTCATGTGTCCTTTTCTCAATATCATCACACGAACTTCTATACCATACTGGTTGATATAAAATATTTTGTTTGATATCCGGTAATTTAATCTGTGGTGTTCGACCTCTTACAAGTCTATCTCTGAGCTTTGTGAACTCTTGTTCGGCAAATGCGTACACAGGTAAATGAATGAGACGACCAGATTGATTGCCCGACACTTGCCAATCCCCTAATCCAACAGTACACCACAACTTAGCAATTTGACTGTAAAAATAGGCGACATCACCCTCTGGCAAATTCGGATGTCTTAGCATATTGGCAATATGTATTTGCTGATCCGGTTTTTCTTTGAAGAACTTCTGTACACAACTGGCGAGAGTATTGCCTGGCCCCACTTCGATGAAAACCAGATCCTGCTGTGAAGAAAGCGTCTCTAAACACCCTAAAAAGTCGACTTTATCTCTTTGATGAGATAACCAATATGCCGGTTTTCTAATTTCATTATTGTCATGCCAATCACCAGATAAGTTTGACAAAATTGGGATGCTGACAGCATTAAACGCAACAGTTTGCAATGCCAGCGCATATTCATCCTGTATTTCATCGATTGTTTTAGAGTGGAACGCGTGGGTCGTTTTCAGCTTACGCGAATGAATACCCTGTAGTTGCAAGTAAGATTTTAGGTTATCGATATCTTCGATAGAGCCAGACAATACTGTCGATTCTTTACCATTAAGCGCCGCAATTTCTAAACTTCCTTCCAATAGTTCTACAGCTTGCTGTTTTGATAGCGGTACACTTAACATGGCTCCCGGAGACATCTTCTCCATCAATTGTGCTCGCCGACCAACCAAAAATAGAGCATCTTTTAGCGTAAAAACCCCTGAAACAGTCGCCGCAACATACTCACCCAAGCTGTGGCCGAGTAATATATCAGGCTGAATGCCCTTCAATTCCATCAATCGCGTTGTCGCGTACTCAATGATGAATATAGCAAGCTGTATGATTTCGGCAGGAAATACATGAGAACTTTCCGGCTCCATTAAGTAGCTTCTTATCTGTTCTCCTTTCTCATCGTCCAAAAGCGACAGACAGTGCTCTACATGTTCTTTAAAAACTGACTCACGGAAATATAAACCTAGCCCCATAGCCTGATATTGCGAGCCTTGGCCTGGATAGAGAAAAACAATACGTCTGTTTGAACGTTCACATCTACCGCGAACGAAGTCTGCTGTAGAATATGTCGCCCTGTCGTCTGAACAAACCAATACAGATCGATGACTAAAATGTTCGCGACCATTTTGTAAAGTATGAGCAACGTCGGCTAATTTATTAGGATTAGAGGCTAACCACTCGATTAACCTGCTCTCCATTTCAGCCAAACTCCACTCAGATTTAGCAGACAGCGGGAGTAGTTTTACTGCATCAGAAGCTTGATCATCATGAGGTTCACAAACATATTCTTCCAGTATCACATGAGCATTTGTTCCCCCAATACCAAATGAGCTCACCCCTGCTCGCCTCACGGTCGCACTATCCCAATCTTTACTGTCCGTATTAACATAAAAAGGTGAAGAAGAGAGTTTTGTTTTGGGATTAGGATTCGTAAAGTACCGATTAGCGCACAGCTTTTTGTGTTTTAACATCAGAGCTGTTTTTATTACCCCGGCCATGCCAGCCGCACTATCAAGGTGACCAATAATCGACTTTACCGACCCAATAGCAATACTCTGCTGTGGGACTGTGGAGAAAACTTTATTCAGAGCGGTTATTTCTATTGGATCGCCAAGCTTTGTCGCCGTCCCGTGGGTTTCAATATAAGAAATGGACTCAGCTTCAACCTTAGACATAGCCAAAGCACCTCTAATCGCTTCGAATTGTCCGTCAATGCTCGGCGCTGTGTAACCGACCTTTCTTGCACCGTCGTTGTTAAGCGCTGATCCCTTAATCAAAGCTAAAATAGGCCGTCCCTGCTCTAATGCAATTTTGAGCGGCTGTAACACGATCGCGCCAACCCCTTCGCCACCGACCGTACCGTTCGCCATTTCATCAAATGGTCGGCAAGTTCCATCTGGAGAAGTGATCATGCCATCTTGATGTAGGTAGCCCTGTTGATGGGGTGTCACTAAGGTCGCAGCGGCAACGAGCGCTGTCTGGCACTCGCCTAACAACAAGGCTCTTGATGCCAGGTGTATTGCGGTGAGAGATGAAGAGCACGCTGTCTGGACGGCAATGGCAGGCCCTGTTAAACCTAATTTGTACGCCAGTCGAGTTGCCGCAAAGTCTTTCTCTACTAAGTTAAACGCAGAAAAAAGGCTGGCGCCATCTTGTTCACACTCATCATAAGCTGCCATTTGCCAACCGAGTTGAGCGCTTGACGCTAAATAACAACCAACCGCCCCCTTATATTCAGACGGTACAATGCCGGCAGAACCTAACGCTTCAAAACCACACTCATGTAATTTACGAATTTGCGGCTCTAAAAACTCAGCTTCACGCTTGTTATAATTAAAAAAATCAGCATCAAATGTTAGGGGATTATCAATAACCCCCTTGGCATTGACATAATTTTCACTCGAATAATGCTGTTCAGGCACGCCATTTTTCGCCAATGTTTCATCAGAAAAACGAGAGATACAATCTTTACCCTCTAGACAGTTTTTCCAGAAACTCTCTACTGTTTCACTATTAGGGAAGCGACAAGAAACACCTATAATAGCTATTTCTAATCCTGTTAATTTTTTCCTGGCAGCTTCGTGCATATGATTATCTTTTTTCATAATTTTTAATATTAGCAAATGCTAAATTAGCTATTGAATTATTGAGAGACGTTTAATTAAAATATCAATATATTGCGATTGATATTTTTCGAATGGATGATATTGATGAAATCTAAGTTTAAAGACCAAATATTTTCAATGCTTCATCGAACTGCTCTGTTGAATTAGCGCCGTTATCCGAATTATCTAGCGGCTGTTCGTTTTCATCTATATATTGTGCTTGTGACTGAATCGTCGTGTATTGAAACAAATCAACAACTTCTATTTCTCGAGCAAATACTTCACTCAGCTTGAAACTAAGCTGTGCTAACTTAAATGATGAACCACCTAAATCAAAGAAGTTATCGGTTAAGCTGATATTCTCCTTTCGAGTACTCAGTAAATCTGCCCATATATCGAGTACTTGCTGTTCCGTCTCGCTATTACATGCCACAACTCTCTTTTGCACCACGTCAAAACGAGGATCGGGTAATTTAGCGTTATCAATTTTACCACTGCTATTTTGTGGGAATGAATCAACTGCAATGAAATATGCTGGAACCATATAATCAGGAAGATGAGATGCAATTTCCTTACGAAGTGCACCGAAATCAATTTCTTCATTGGAACAAATATAAGCGATTAATAGTTGATTACCAGACTCTTTATTTTTTACTATCACATGGACGTCAACGACTGGTTTTATATTATCCACGGAATACCGTTTTAATATCGCTTGTTGCATAACTTTCTCTATTTCGCCAAGTTCTATTCGATATCCGTTTATCTTTACTTGGCTATCTATCCGCCCTAAATAAATTAAGCCGTCCTCGCCGATATATCTCGCCAGATCACCAGTTCGATAATAACGCTTACCATTGATAAAAATGAAAGATTTCTGAGATAACTGGGCATTATTGATATAGCCCTTTGCCAACCCTTTCCCAGATATAGCAATTTCTCCCACCGCCCCTTTGGGAAGAATTCGCATAAACTCATCAAGCAGTACAATTTCTTCACCAGACATTGGCAGACCAATAGGAATAGTCTTAGTATTAATCTGGCTTGAAGCGTTGAATTCAAAAGAGAGCGATTGTACGCAACATTCTGTCGGCCCATATGCGTTAGAGGCGTTAGGAACAGACGCCCAACACTGAGCGAAATTCAACCAGTTTTGCCTCTCTAGCTTTTCACCGCCAATCATCAGATGCTTTACCTGACAATCAATGCGTTGACCATTCATTTGTGACCTAATCATCCTTAAATGAGTTGGAGTACAATCGGCAATGTGGATCTTCCTGTCGCGCCAAAATTGACTGATTCTCCTGCCATCTTTCCTGACTTCATCAGGCACGATATGAAGCGTATGGCCCAGTAAAAGCGCTGGATACATCTGCTGTACCGACGCATCAAAACTTAGGGCTGATATCATTGAGACGTTCAAATCCCACGGGTAATTGCGATAAACCTTTTGCTCTAGTCCTTTGACCAAATTGACAACGGCACGGTGAGGAATTTCAACCCCTTTTGGATTACCCGTCGAGCCAGAGGTAAAAATAACGTAAGCGGAATCTTGACCATTAATTTCAGGTAATTGAACGTCTTGTGTTGCATCAAATCCATCTTGTTGCAGATTGTCATAGGTAATCTGGCTGTACTCTTCCAATTCCAGCCGGGTATCAATTGACGATATAACTAATCGCATGTCTGCAATATCTAATACATATTTCTTTCTGCCAACAGGCCAATTTATATCAAAAGGACAGTATTTTCCGCCTGCTTTCAGCACCGCGAACATTGCCACTATTGCTGAGCAAGATCGCGGCATATGTATACCAATCGCATCGCCTCTTTCGATACCTAATGCTATTAATCCGATAGCACAAGCGTCGCTCAATTTATCCAGTTCAGCATAACTTAATTCCCCCACGCCATCCGCGATAGCCGTTTTTGCAGGATGAATACCTACTTGTTGCTTAAATAAAGCCAGTATCGATTGCTCGGTATCAATACCGTTTTCTGCTTCAACAACATTTAAGTAAAAGGGATCAGGTATTAGCAACTCAGAAACTTTACCATCAGAGCGTATTTTACTCGCCCAAGATTCCACCATATTCATCATAGTGATGACGTATTCTGAATCGTATATGGAAGTCACTTCGCATGATATTAGCGCATTATCATGTTCAAAGAATAATTGCGATAAGGAGCGCTCAGAAAATTCATCAGACTCCTTTTGACAATTTTTCAATATAACAGATAAAGGGAAGGTGACTGTACTATCAAAAATGTTTTGAAAAGACTCCACGGAATACGCAAGCTTTTGTTGCATATTTGTTGAAGCCGCTACGATTACGTCTTTTAAGGTGCATTCACTATCAAAGTTAAACGGTAAGCATAATATCTTTGGTTCAGTTGAATCTTCGAGATAATTTCCAGTAAGAACAGTCACCTCAGAACTTTTCAACATCATTGCCTGCGCATAAGCGGCTAAAGAGGTGAGCAATATACTCAACCGTTTATTTGAACCATTTGCAATTGAGAGTAAGGTGTTTGAAGTTTCTTCAGAAAAGCTAAACTTTGTTGGTTTAGATGAGATATCTTTGCAATAAGAAATCTCGCACTCTGGACTATGGTATTCCGATAAGAATCCCTTCCAATAATTTACCGTAGCTTCACTAATTACATTACCATTATCAGCCATTTTAATATCTCATCTTTAAAAATTAATTAGCCATTCCACTTCATCGTAATTTCTAACTCACCAGTATGTTCATCTACACCTTCCTTTTCCTCTATAAAGCCATTCATTTTATAAAAATCTCTCGCCAGTTTATTTTTTGAATAAACGTTAAGCACCAAATCACTTCTTTTACCGAAGGCATCTAATAGTAATTTCTTGCCAATCCCTTTACCTTGAAAATCAGGATGAACAAATATTGAGGCGAGAATATTATCAACCAAACTGACAAACCCAACAATTTCATCATTATACTTTGCAACCATAGTTTCAGCGCTAGGAATATATATTTTCATCATATCTTCCTTACATGAACTCCAAAAACTCTCGCTAACAAAGTTATGGCATTTGACCGAAGCAAGATACCAAATATCTACAACCTTTTTTATTTCTTCAACATCACCATTTAATTCTGTTAAGATAACGTTTTTAACATAGTTTGCAGTCATTATTATTTATCTCCATCTTTATTAATTAACAAAACTGACTCTTTTCTTCATTTTTCCACGACGTTCCGCTAACCGGTCTCGTCTCGACATAGATTCTTCTTTATTGACCAGATTTATTTGCTGTTTCTCACCAGATTCAATATATGAAATAAGACTAGCCATATTGGTGTATGTGAAGAAATCAACCACTTTTAATGGGAAAGGCAGGAACTCATTTAAAACATTTGTGATTCTAAGCAGTTTTATCGAGTTAGCCCCTAAATCAAAGAAACTGGTCTTAAGGTCTATTTGATCTATCTCTAAAATTGAACAGAACACTTCAACCACTTTATCTTTATAACTTGAACTCGCTAAATCAGCAATATTTTGACTTGTGAAATCAAGATCAGGCAGGTTTGCTAAATCGACTTTCCCATTTGTTGTCAATTTGATTTCGTCGACAGCTTTAAATATGCCAGGCACCATGTAGCTAGGAAGAGATTCAGACAAATAATGCCTTAGATTATTCTGTTTAATATCTTGATCGGAAACGTAATAAGCCACTAGCTGATCTTCTCCATGAATCCTCTTAATAACCACAACGGCATTATGGCATGCGTCATATGACTTTATCTTTGTCGCTATCTCATCTAGCTCAATTCTATAGCCTCTCAACTTTATTTGATTGTCTATTCTACCAATATATTCAACATCCCCCTCACCGTTAAAGAAAGCCAAGTCCCCTGTTTTATAGAGTTTTGATTTATGATCAAAAGGGCTATCAATAAATTTTTCAGCCGTTAAATCTGGCCGATTCAAATATCCTCTGGCAAGAACGCTTCCGCCGATATAAATCTCACCGGGAACACCTATTGGTTGAGGGTGTAAATTTTTATCTAAAATATATATTTTGGCGTTATTTATTGGTCTACCGATGGGAACAACAGAATTTTCTTTTTGATCTTTTTGATATCGATAGATCATGCAACCAACCGTTGCTTCCGTTGGGCCATATTCGTTAAAAATAGTCACCCCAGGTTTTAACTTATCTGTTATTTCTTTACACAATTTACTTTCTAACTGTTCACCACCCAGAATAAACGTCTGTAGTGAACTTTTATTATCACAGATTTGATTGAGTAGATTTAATTGCGAAGGTGTGATCTTGACATTACTTAGACTTTGGTTTTTAGCAACATCTTGTAAGGCTTCAAATGATTCTTTAGCGATAATTTCTATTTCTCCGCCAGAAATTAGCGGGCACCAAATAGAAGTCACGGTCAGGTCAAACGCCAGGCTGGTGAACAAAGGATAAACCGAACGATAACCCTCTGCATGATAGGCACTAATCGCCCAGTAAATATAGTTCATAACCGTGTGGTGCTCCAACATCACCCCCTTTGGTTCTCCGGTAGACCCTGAGGTAAATATCGTATACACCAGGTCATTTTCAGAGTATGCCAAACCTGGTAGCTGACTGTCACCCTCTTTTATCTCTGACAAACTAAGCAAATCGTCATGGTAAATAATATGTTTAATGCCATTAGATAAGATCTTATTCACTCGTTCTTCAGGCGTGGATATATCGATTGGAACATACGCAGCGCCTAACTTATTTATCGCAATTAACAGCGCTATGGTATGAATGCTGGCACGGCATTTAACTGCAACGAATTCCTGATGCTTAACGCCTTTTAAGTAAAGATTTTTTGCAATTTGGTTAGATAGCGCATCAAGTTCTGCGTAAGTAACGCGAGTACCTTGTTGTCTAATGGCGATATCGCCTTGATATTTTTCTGCGGCAACCTGCCACGCTAAAGTTAAATGAGCAGGCCCCGGCAATGGAGCATCATTATTGTTAAAATCAATAATTAACTGATTATATTCTTTCTCATCCAAGAAACAGAGTTCAGATAAAGTTTTTTCTGCATTATAAGCTATTGCTTTTAATACTCTCGTGAACTGTTTCAGGATGCCATTAATAAAATATTGTTCGTATTTTTCGGCATTATAACTGAGTTTTAAAATCGCGGAATCAAGCAAATTAACCTCTAAGCTCAGATCGAAATTTGTGGTTTCAGATGTTGTATATGAAAGAATATCCACACTTGTTGACAACTCTTGTAATCTTCTCGAAATTGGATAATTTTCTATCACCACAATACTATCAAAAAGATTATGCTTTATTTTATTACCGCTTTGTATTTCAGATATTGGATACTCTTTATAACAATCTCTATCCAATATACTAGATTGCACTCTCTTCATGATGCTTAAAAGCGTCGTTTGACTGGAGAGATTATCGATTAACAATGGTGGAGTTTGAATATATAAACCAATACTATTTTCAATGCCGGGAATTAGATTATCTCTACCCGATACGGTGGTGCCAAAGCAGATAGATTCCGAATCATTATACTTTGATAAAACAATTGACCAGGCAGCGTATATTGCAATAGCAAGCGTAAATCCATTCCCTTTACAATATAATTCAACTTCGTTTATTAGATTCTTATCTAATGTACATTCAACTTTACCTATTCCTTTTGAGAGTAAGTTTTGTTTACTTGGTAAGCTAATTGCTACGTCTTGAGATATGGCGCCAGTCCAAAATCCTTTTGCTTCATTACATTGCTTAACTTTATTTAAGTGAATAATATAATCTTCATAATCAAAAATTTTTCCAACACCTTTTAATTGAGGATGATCATAATAATCCCAAAGTTGGGTTATTAGTAACCCCAGACTCCAACCATCCATACAAATGTGATGATATTGAACATGAAGTATATAATTATCTTCGCTTACTTTATATAAGTTAATTTTAACTGGACAATGTTCTAAATCAATTTCAGTTCTTTGAGAAATTATCTCATTAATATTTTCTTGAGCTGCCCTAAAACTATTATTTTCAAATATTCTGAAATCTATGTGAAGCCGTTTATCCTCAAAAATAATCTGAACTGGGTGGCTTAACCCTTTCCAGCGATAAACCGTTCGTAATGCTTGATGTTCCGATACCACTCTGTTCCATGCAACTTCTAATTTCTTTTCATCAATCAGACCAGCAATGGTTAAGGTAAAGTTTGTCACGTAAACATCTTTGCCACCCTCTTCAATGGAATGATAAAGCATTCCTTCTTGCATTGGACTTAAAGCGACAATGTTATAATTCACAGGCATTTCCTAATCCGTCCATTCCATTATATTTTATGTGGCTTATATATTTCATGGGCATTTTCTATGCCCATTAATATATTGGAAATTTTTAAATACCCCTCTGATATTACTGTTGTATTGCGCATATCCTGGAGCATACAGTAGTAATGTTCTAAGCTTTCCGTCTCAATAATAACAAAATCTTGAAAATCAGCAGAAAACCCTTCCGAATCTACGGTTCTAAGACTAATAAAATCATTGTACTTGACTAGAATTTCAGGCAGCGATTCATTCTGTAATTGTTCTCTTTGAGAACGATTTAAAGCATTCCATTTATCACTAAAAACTAATGTCCAAATAATTACATATTTCATATCAATCACCGATTGAACTTCAGATCATTGACTATTTTATTGATCAATCTACTTGAGAAATTATTAAGATAAAAATGATCCCCATCAAAAGTACTATGCAGAAATTCACCACTTACGTAATCTTTCCAACAAGAGATCATTTGAGGCGTTACTACCGCATCATATAGGCCAGAAAAACCATGAACTGTCGTTTTGTCGCTAACTTTCAAATCGCTCATACGCCAGGATTCTATTATTCTAAAATCACTCCTCACAATATCTAACATCATTTTCATCACCACTTGGTCGTCACAAAAGTCCTTCGAACCTCCCAATTTCTCAAGATATTCGATTAACTCATCATCATTGAATGACGCGCGAGATAAATTTTCCTTATTTTTTAAGTGTGGAGGTTTGCAAGCCGAAATACCTAACCAAACCGGGGGAATAGCTAAACTCTGTAACCTTAGCGTCAATTCATACGCTATAAAGCCCCCCATACTATGGCCGAAAATGGCAAATGGCTTATCCGTCTGAATTTGATGCAAAAATAACTCGATGACCTGCTCCATCGATTTCGGCAGCGGCTCACCAAAACTCATCCCTCTTCCCGGTACTTCAAGAGCGATACATTTTATCCAGCCCGGCAATAAATGCGCCCAAGATCGATAAAGCATGTGTGAACCACCGGCATGGTGAATCGAATAGAGCCGAATATCTGCATTTTTGCTATCGTTAATATCTATAAAATTTTTCATATTTTTAAATAATGTCAATAGAGTGGAGTATGTTTTACTCCATTAATCAAACCATTAAAAGTTAAATTCTAAAAGACTTTCATCTTTAGGAATGTCCAAATTCACTTTTTCATGTTCAAAATATTCAGCAATAGCAACATTCGGATGACTCAAGAGATTATTCACCAGATTAATATATCGCTCTATGAAAAATTTAATCTTTTCACTTGTAAATAATGCCCTCTTATACTCAAAGCTAAACTCGTATCCATCATTGATTTCTTTCACAAAGAACGCCAGGTCAAATCTGGAACTCTCTTGTTCTATTTCATATCGGCTTAACTTCAAATTAGGCATTTCGAAATCAGACATGCCAATATTCATATATGAGAATACGGTATCGAATATCGGCATTCTATTTTTCTTAGGCTTTATATTTATTGCTTTAACTATTTCTTCAAATTGAATATTCGAATTATCAAATGACGAGATAACAACATCAGAAACCGAGTTAACTAAATCCCTAAAAGTTATCGTTTCATCAAAATCAAATGGTATTGGAAGAAGGTTGACAAACATACCTATTACATCTTGCAACTCACTTTGTGGCCTACCCAATATTGGCGTTCCAATGCAAAATTCCATCTGCTTTGTTAAATCAGCTAATAACAAGTAGTAAGTAGAGATGAAGATCATGAAGTTAGTGGCGCCATCTCCACTGAATTCATTAACCAGCCGTTCGGTAGTTTCATTTGCTAAATAGAAGTAAAGCCTTTCCCCACAATCATCTGTTATCTGTTCCCGATCAAAATCATAAGGCAGTTGAAGTTCGGGTATGTTTTTTAGCTTTGCTAGCCAAAAGTCTTTTTGTGCTAATACTCGGCAACTATTTGCTATTTCATTTTGCCAAATAGTGTAGTCTTTATACTGTATATTGAGAGGCGCTAATTTTACGCCTTGATATATATCGAGGAAATCTCTGACAAAAATATCCTGAGAGAGACCATCAGAGATGATGTGGTGAATATCCAAGAAAAATAGATATTCATATTGTTTTAACTCAATAAGAATTGGCCTAATTAGCGCATCTTTATGCAGGTTGAATGGTTTTATTAAGCGCTTGATCTGCTCTTTAACTTGAAGCGGACTTAATCCTTCTGTATTGAATTTAATATGCTTAAGTTCAACAATGGGCTCTTTGTGACATTTTTGTCTCGGTTCGCCATCAACCAATACTATCGAAGTTCTCAGCGATTCATGCCGTTGTATTAACTTCCGTAGAGTTTCACTGAATTTTGGGATATCCAAATGACCGACAATATTAAAAACTGCGGTTTCATTATAAGCCACAGATCCTTTATCGAACATTTGTTGTAAATAGATACGTCGCTGGCCGGGAGATAATGGATAAGAATCCTGCTCAGCAACAAGCTGAATTGCCTGATACCCTGACGTTTCAGATTGGCTTCCAGCAAATTCGGCGATCTCTTTGACCGTTGGATGTTTAAAGAAATAGGTCAGCGGCACATCAATATTACAGCTCTTGTGTATCTGCGATAGTAAAGTGATCGCTTTGAGAGAGTTTCCGCCTAAATCAAAGAAATCATCCTCTATGCCTAGCGGCTTAATACGTAAAAACTCCTGCCATATTCCAACCAGTTTAGTTTCAATCTCGTTACGAGCAGTAATAAAGTCACATTCAAGATCTGGCCGGCACGAATACTCTTTATGCCTATTATCACTCCCTTGCTCTTCAAGTTGACTTGGTTTAGACCATTGCGCAATGCGGGCATTGATATCAGCAGTCGAGATAATCAAAGCGTCTTTTTCTTGATAATTGAGCACATCTGCCAGTAATAAGATACCTTCTTCTTTCGTTACCAATAAGTGCGACAAACTGGCGCCAATTTTCTCATTAATGTCACTTTTTACCGCGACTTCCCATCCATCCCAATTAATCAATGTCCAATTATTCTGGTTATATTGGTTGTGCTGAATGACAAATGCATCTAAATAAGCGCTAGCGGCAGCATAAGCATAGAACCCAAGCCCGCCAAGAATTGGAGCAAGTGAGGAAATAACAACACAGAAATCATAGTCAGCTTCTGCTAACGCTTTCTCTAAGACTTCAATGCCTTTTTGTTTAGCTTCAAGGTGCGCCTTAATATAAGCCTTATCGGTTTCAATGATAGATCTTAGTGAAGCCTCTCCGGTAATCCCAGCCAGATAGAATATGCCGTCTATCTTGCCATGATTTTTAATGACGTTTTGAACGAGTTCAGACATTGCATCCAGATCTTTCGCATCAGCCTGGATAAGCTGCAATGAGGAAGCCTGTTTATCTATTTGTTGCCAGGAATTGTCCAAATAAGCGCTAGAGCGCGAAGTAATAATTAAATTAGCTTGGTATTCTTTAGCGAGGTAATTTGAAAACGTTTTACCAATAAAGCCCGCGCCGCCAATCAGTAAGTAAGTTCCTTCTTTTTTCAGGCAAGCGTGATTTCGTGTAGCTAAAGGCACATAAGGAACGAAATCTTCACTCCATCTCCTGTTATTACGATACGCAACAGTTTCGTTTCCACCAGATGCAATTTCAGCAAGTAGTTTTGTCGCCCCGCAATCTGTTGCTATATCGCCAACGTCTATAGCCCGACAAGATAAATCCGGGAACTCTTGACGGATTACTGTGCTTATTGCCATAACTGCGGCTGATGATGGATCAATGCTCTTTTCATTGCATATCACGACGGCATCTTTCACCAGAAAAGTGACATTCTTAATGGCACTGTTGGCTACTTGCGCACGATATGATTTTAAGAAATTAAGAATCTGTGACAACAATTCATCGACCGCCAGCGCTGAGTCAAGACAATCAACAATAACGTTTGCCACCGAAGTATTACTCTCTGCGAGTAACTTAAAGAATTGAGTAAAGTCTTCCTGATTATCTGATCTAATTTGGCTCTCCCCATCCAGATCAAAGACTTTCTCGTCGCTCACAAGAATCTTTATTAATTTATTGTAGTAACGTTGTAGGCTACGCGCCATACAGCATGTTTGTGTCGGTGTATGACTGAACCGTAGCAAGAGCGTTGTTTCATCGCTTGATTGCACATTTGATGTGCTCAACGGCTGTTGTTTCCAAGCATGTTGATAAAACCAATCAGACATCCGCCCTTTCCTTTCAACATTTTTCTCTGCTTTCATTGCGTCTGGCGCGTTAGAGAAAATATTCAGGAAGTTTGCTTCTTTGGGCCAAAAAACGCGTCTATCGAACGCATATCCCGGCAATGGAATACGCCGGCAATCATCGGTAAATCGTACCTTATGCCAATCAATCTGCACGCCTTGTTGCCAAAGTTTACCTAACGCCCCCCAATAGGAATAAGGCAGATCTGGCGCTTTGATCTCTTCTGGCAGTAACTGGATAAGTACATTAGAACTATTTACATTAGAACCATCTTGAGAGAGATATCTCCGGGCAAGATTGATCAGATCTCGGCCAGCGCCAACTTCAATAAAAATACAGGCTTTGTGTTTCTCAATCAGGTACTCAAATCCTTTGACGAAACAGACTGTATGCTCAGCCTGTGCGGCCCAATATTCCGTTGAAGTCGCCTGCGCGGGGGTTAACGGCCTTCCCGTCACGGAAGAAATAAGCGCGATCTTTGGCGCACTGAGATTAAATTGAGCGATTACTGTCTGGAGTGCGCCATTAATCTGCTTCATCGCTGGCGAGTGTGCCGCATGCTTAGATTTGATCGGAGTGGTCAGAATACGCTTTTTCTTGAGTATCGCTGCAAATTCTTCGATGTTTGCTGCCGATCCCGAGACAACACACGAATCTTTATTATCGATCGCCACAGTTACCCCTGCCGGGCATATGGCGTTAACCTCCGCAACAGGCAGCGGGATACTCAACATAGCCCCCACCGGCAAATCTTGCATCAGTTTGCCACGCGCAATCACAAAGCTAATGGCATCTTCCAAGGAAAACACTTCTGCAATCGTCGCAGCGACTAATTCACCAAAGCTGTAACCGAGCAAGCTTGAAGGTTGAACGCCAAGTTCCATCAAGCAACGAGCGAGCGCATACTCAACAATAAAAATGGCAGGTTGAGCGTATTTCGTTTTCTGCAATTCATTTGAAATACCATCGGTAAACCACTTTTCTTTCAGAGATTCACCCAAATGGTGAGACGCTATCGCAAGGCAATGGTCTACAATATCCCGAAATTCCGTATGAGTGTCATACAAGGCCCGCGCCATATTGGTATATTGCGCTCCCTGACCGGGCAGCAGAAATACTATTTGATGCTCTGTCCCAGAAACTTTTGCATGCTGAGAACTGGGTTTTCGAAGGGCTTTAATTAAGTCGTCGCATGAGGAAGCAACCATTGATTTTCTATATTTATGATGTATTCGGCCCTGTTGTAATACGTATGCAACATCAGACAATCTGACATCTTGCTTAGCCTGGAGAAAATCAGCCAAATTATGTTGATTATTGGTAAGTGATTCAGGGGTTTCACCTGAGAGCAAAAACACATTCGGTAATGTCGCGGTTTCTTTCTTGAGAACGGTTGATTCATCCGCCTCCGCTAAAATGATGTGGGCATTTGTCCCGCCAATACCAAATGAACTGACGCCGGCAATGCGTTTCTGGTTTCCTGCAACTACCCACTCCATTGGTCTATCCACGACTTTGAACGGCGTTTCTTCGATATGTAGCTTGTCGTTAGGCTCGTTATAGTGGAGGGTTGGCGCGAGTTGCTTATTTTTTAAAGACATCACCGTCTTTATGACACCCGCAACACCCGCCGCTTCATCCAGATGCCCGATATTACTTTTCACCGCACCCAGCATGCATACATGGTTCGAGTTTCCAAACACTTTAGACAGCGCCGATACCTCGATCGGGTCACCTATCTCAGTAGCAGTGCCATGACACTCTATATAGCTAATATCTTCTGGTTCAACGCCAGCCAACATCTGAGCACTGGCTATCACTTCCGCCTGTCCTTGAACACTCGGAGCGGTAAATCCAACCTTGCGCTGACCATCATTGTTTATCGCGGAGCCCTTAATCACCGCATGAACATAATCATTATCTTCAATGGCCCGATCCAAAGGCTTAAGCAACAAAATGCCAGCCCCACTGCCGCCCACAGTACCATTGGAGTTGATATCAAAAGGTCGGCAATGACCATCAGCCGAACGCACCATGCCTTGCTGATAAAGGTAGCCAGACTCTTGAGGTAACGTTAAAGAAACCCCGCCAGCCAGAGCTAAGTCACAATCCCCGCTTAAAATTGACTGACACGCGGTATGAATAGCAACCAGCGACGTTGAACAAGCGGTGTGAATCGCCATGACAGGTCCATTCAACCCTAGTCGATATCCCGTTCTGGTAATGATGGACTCAGGTAAATTCCAATTCACGATATCGAATGTTTCAGCAGGTGTGAGCTTGCGCTTTAATAAGCCTGATATCCAGGGAATATTTGAAGCCGCTCCGGCAAATAAACCGATTCTTTCATCACTATTTTGGCCGATATAAGCAGCGTCCTCTAATGCATGCCAACAGCATTCATGTAACAATCGACACTGCGGGTCCATTTTATCAACTTCATCTTTTAAATATCCGAAAAGATGATTATCAAAGGATTTATAATCTTCAAGCGTCGCTTTAGCTGCTACAAAGTTGGGATTATTGATATCCTCTTGTTTATAACCATTAGCAAGTAGTTCATCTTGCGTGAATGTTTTAATGCTTTCTTTCCCTGAGATTAAATTCTGCCAAAACTCCTCTGGGTTTTTAGCATCTGGAAATCGGCATGCCATACCAATTATGGCAATATCAAATGAATCTGTCATAAGTTAATAACCCAAATTTAAATTGAAAGCACAGATAATTCAGAGATTAATTGTTCAAGTTCAGTACTTGATAATGAAATAGTCGGGAAATCGCTTGGTATATAAAAATCCTTGTCATCATAATTACTTGAATCAATAAGTTCCTTGAACTTACTCGCCATGACATTAATGATATTTTCAATTTCAGCTGCATCTATCAACTGCTCAATATAGCTCACACTTACTTTACACCCTTGCTGCCAATAAACATTAAAATCAAAGGCATCGGTATAGATATTATCCGCACTGGAAATAGCATGAGGGTAGATTGACTTGATGTTCACGACCCCTTGGTGAGCCGATCCTGAAAAATCACCTAAGTAATTGAACTTCGGCACGTTATGAATAGGGCTTAACTGTTTTTCTGTCGAGCAGTGGCGAATGGATTGATAGGCCATACCATTATCATTAACCCGACGCATGGCTATTTTTATCTTTTTTATATGGGAAGATATATTGTCTTCACAGTGGCATATTAATGGATAGATTGATGTGAACCATCCTATATTATGGCTTAAATCCACTGCACTCTGTTGTGAACTTCTGCCGATACCTTCAAGTTCAACGGTAAAATTATTTTTATTGAAAGTTTTAAATAATGAGTAGGTAAATAACGAGAAAAACAACTCATTGGGTTTGATTTTCAACATTCCACATAGTTTTGTAAAACTTTCAAAGTTAACACCCGCTATTTCACTGGTTAACAAACCGATCGTTAATTTACGGCTATATAAGTCTTGATAAGTGAATAAAGGAGAGCCGCTTATTTGCTCTTGCCAAAAACAGATCTCATCCTCACTGACTGTTTTTGCATAGTATTCAGTAAACTCAATCCATCTAGCGTAGTTGTTATTTTGCTGGCGTAATTTAAGCGGTTGACGATTTAAATGCTGCTCAACAAGTGTATTTAAATCTGTTAGCAAAATACGCCAGGACACACCATCAATGATCAAATGATGCGCCATCAGCAATAATTCGGTTTCATTACCATCATCAAGGATAATCGCCTGAAATAACTCAGATTCAGGCCAACTTGACTCTTCCAGCAGCGTTCTCGCAACATACTCCCGTTGCTCAAACCCCGTTACATTCACTCTAGGTGTTTTAACCTGCCTTATTCCTGCTCGTACCTGCAAAGTGAAGTGTTGGTCTTTTACATAGGTATTCAGGATCGGATGGAATGATATAAGAGCATCCAAGATCCGATCCAGCCCCGCCTGATCCAGACATGATGGCAGAGATAAGGATAGCATCTGGTGATATATCTCTTTCTTTCCTAACAACAGGCCGCTAAACCATTTCATAATTGGCGTCGGTGAGAAAGTAGAGATCTCGACGATTTCTTCCTGCTCTATAAGCGTCGTCCGACTATCAATATGACGACACAACAATTTTGGCGTCGGTAACTGGAGCACGTCCTTCGCTGTTACGCTAATACCTTTTTTCTGTAGCAATGTGACCAATTGAATCGCTTTTATCGAGTCGCCGCCAGATTGATAAAAATCACTGTGTACAGATAACTCTGTGCAACCCAGTACCAATTTAAACTCTTCGAGCACGGATATTTCTAAAGTGCTCATTTTCTCATTGTCATTGGCGCCGGTTTTATCATCTTCAAGCTCCAGCAATCTGGCGCTATCAACTTTACCGTTAAAAGTTAAAGGAATTTCGTCAATACATTTAATAAATTGTGGCACCATATAGTGGAGTAAGTGACTCGATAAATACTGTTTTAACTCCTCTCCACAAACAGGCGATTCCTCCGTTAAAACAACGAAAGCTTTTAATATTGAGGCGTCAGGATTGGTTTCGTCAACCAATATGGTTACGTCCTGAACATCCTTATATTCCAATAACTTTGTCTCGATCTCTTCGATCTCAATCCGATGTCCCCTGATCTTGACCTGTTTATCAATACGGCCCAAATAAGTTATTTGCCCAGATTCGTTGCGATAAGCGAGATCCCCTGATAAATAGGCTCGTTGTTTTGGATAAAATCTGTCAGTAATGAATCTCTTCTGAGTCAATTCCGAGCGATTCCAATAGCCCGCAGACACGCCATTTCCAGCAATGACCATTTCACCTTTCATATACGGAATACAGTGGCGTCCATAACCATCCACAATATATATCTGGGTATTGTCGATAGGTTCACCAATCGGTACTGAAACGTCGGTATCTTTGGCGGGATCAAACTTATAAGTCATACAGCCAACCACGGTTTCTGTTGGTCCATATTCATTGAAAATGTCGGCTTTACCCGCAAATTGCAGGTAGGTGTGATTTGCCACGCTGACTTTTAAATTTTCTCCACCCACGATAAAACGTTTAATTGCGCAGTGAGGGCCGACAATTTCATGTTGGATAGCGCGTAAATGTGATGGCGTACATTTCACTACTGTCGCAACACCATCGTGAATAATATCGCTCAGGATAAAGTTTGATGTTTCGGTGTATACCTTAATCGCCGAACCGGAAAGCAGCGCCGGGAACAATGAAGTCACCGTTAAATCAAAAGTCAGCGGTGTATAATATGCCGCCACATCAGATTTTTCGGGATAATAAACCTGTGCGGCCCACTGGCAATAATTCACAAGTTCTGGTTGACGAATAATTGTCCCTTTCGGCAGACCGGTGGAACCCGAAGTATATATTAAATACGCCTCACTGGTAGGTTCACACCTTATTTGTAACCGGGCCAAATCATCTTGTAGCAAAGTTTCAGACAAAGCTGCACTATCGCAATAAGCAACGTCTGCTGGCAATAACGATGCCCCATCATGGTTTGTGATAACTAATGCACATTCGCTATCGGCCAAAATGTATTTTATTCTTTCCTTCGGCAAATCCCTTTCAAGTGGAATATATGTCGCCCCGACGGTCATAATCGCCAGTAAAGTTGCAATTTGCTCTGCACTTTTAGGCAGTAAAATAGCAACTCGAGATCCTCCAGAAACCCCGTGATTTAAGAGATTGATACTGATTGTTCTCACTAAGGTTTGAAGCTCTTGGAAAGTCAATGATCTATTTTCTTCAATAATTGCCAGCCGATCTTTATTGCTACTAACACTCTGTTCAAATAACGAGATGATCGTTGCGGCGGTTGGTACCGCATTGTTAGGCCCCGTTTCAATCAGTTGAAGATTATTCTTTCTTACTGGCGCAACCATCAACAACTGACCGTGTGGATCGGTACTGACTTCATCCAGAATATCAATTAATAAATTGATTACTGAATCAATCTGTTGCTGGGTATATTCTTCTACTTTGTAGTCACAATATATTTTTGTCGATTTCTCATTTAATAACTCTTTAAAAAGAAATTGAATAGAATATTGTTGTTCGCCAGGGAATATATCTTCAACAATCAGTGGACATTCACCCAGAACCAGGTTATATCCAGTGTTGGCGTAGTTGTAGCTAACATCAAACAAATCATTAACCGATGCCCCGGCTCTCGTTTCTTTAACCAACTCTGTGTAATCATATTTTTGGTGTCTGTATATCCGATTGGTATTCTCAAAAGCTGATTTAATTAAACTTGAAAAATCGGTGTATTCATCCACGGCTATTTGTGTTGGAACGGTAGACACCGTCATTGAATTCCGTACCAGATTTATCTTTTTCCTGCCATGAAGCGGTATACCAAAAGAGACTTGTTTACTCCCCGAAAGCCGAGATAATAATAGAGCAATAGCCGCATAATAAAATACGTTTTCTGTGCACTCTAATTTTGCGCAAACATGCTTTATTCTCTCTGATATTTGATTAGGAATATCATAAATCTTCCGTGTGGCTTGGGTTGAAAGTGTTCTATTACCTAAAATAAAGTTGCTGTTCTCTCCCTTGCCAGCAAGGAAATTACGCCAAAATAATTTATCCTTATCATATTGGCGACTAGATAAATATTTTTCTTCTAACGCCAAAAAGTAGCTTTGATCATCAGCAGGCTCACAATGCACAACATCATTTAATTGATGATTATAACACTCACAAATCCTGGCTATAATATTATGCATTGTCACGCCATCACAAACTAAGTGATGTATTTTGATTAAAAAACCACATTTTGAATCAGACACTTTATACAAGCAAAAATAATATAAGCATGTCGTCAAATCCATTTTCTGAGACATACACTCTTCACGCCACTGCTCAAACTCTCTTTGTGGATTCTCTCTGTGACCAAAATCAATAAAATCGATATTTTTTTCCACGCGGCGATCTAAAATAAGTTTCGGTGGAATCTCATCATTCAAAGTGAAATTTAAATTTTGGGTTTCTCTAATAACGCTCTGTATCGCATTAGCTAACCTTGGAAAATCCAATTCCGTTTCAACACTACAGGTACCACCAATATTAAACATACTGGTCCCCTGATGTTTCAACTCTGTTACCCACACCCCTTTTTGAATCCCTGTCATTTCATATGATTTTCTACTAATAGACATAATTAAATCCGTAAGAAATTTAAATGCTGAACATGTTGAAAAATAAAATCCCAATCAAACTCAATGTACTGAGCGACGACGATATAAAGCGCGAGAGAACAAAGAGAGACAAAGGAGTAAAAGAAGCACCAGAGGAAAATATAAAACCCAAAAACTATTAGGCATCCAAATCATAAATGTCGCCCAAGACAATCCAAGCAACAAATTTGGGAAGGTCAACACGATTAACAGAGCAATGCTGAATCCAGCAGATAAAATTGCCGCTTTCACAACGCCCAAGTTTGAAAGCCATCTTATATTCTTCCCTCTTAAGTTTAAATAGATTAACAAGAGGCAAGCCAAAATCACAAATATACTGACAATGAGAAAAGTTCTATCAAAAGTATCAAATAATTCCAGATCTTTAACGGTATTTAGTCCTGTAAAGTCTCCCCCTTGAGCAAGCTGTTGCATGATTTGCTTACCAAGTTCAAAAGTAATGTTGCTGTTAACATTCGCCATCACGGCAACCGCAGCGCCAGAATCCAGATCAACAGAAACGTAACTAGAGAAAGTTGGGTTCATGCCTGTATGAAATACGCTATTCCCCTGTTTATACCATCCTAAGGTATATATCGTTTTTTCACTGTCATTGGTATCGACACCAAGCTTCCCTGAAAATACCAATTTTTTGGCATCGAGGAGCGCTGAATCCGTATTGCTTGCTAAAAATTTCAACCAGTTAAGTATATCGGAAGCGTTAGTTTGTATATATCCTGCCGGTACATTAGCCAAAACAAATGGCGCATCGTATGGTCTGGCTTGTAAGAAACTAATTTGATGGCCGATTGCCTTTTTTGCTGCTTCTGGAAGAGTAGAAGTCACATTCATCTGTAGCGGCTGCAAAATATAAGTTCGCAGCAATTGTTGATAGGGCTGCCCCGAAACTTTCTCCATCATTCTGGCGGCAATATCGTAATTGAGTGTGGCGTATGCATGTTGCTGACCCGGCATTGTCTGGAGGTCAATCAATTTAATATCATCGATAACTTGCACAAGCCCTTTTTGAGGTTGGGAGTAAAGCATATCAATGGTTTTAAAAGGCACACCCGATGTATGGTTGAGCAACTGCAAAAATGTCACCTCAACGCTTTTCCCATCATAAGTCGTTTTTATCGATGGCAATATTGATGACACTTTGGTTTGAGGAAAAATTTTACCTTCTTCTATCATTTTGGCCGCAATTAAACCTGTAAAAGATTTACTTACCGATGCCAGCTCGAAAATAGTCTCTTCATCTAAATTTTGAGCACCATTTTTATTTTCATTTGTTAACAATATTACGTTTGATTTTTTATTCTTATCCACCATCACTATAACTAAGCTTGGTATCTTGCCAAACTCCATATATTGCAAAATTTGACTTTTTAAATTTTCATCTGCCGAACTAATGCAGGAAAATAGCAGAAGGAAAACCATAATAAAACACTTCATAACAGCTCCGTTCATATTTAAGGTTCCATTTCACTTCGCACCGGATATTTCCAACCTAATAATTTATTAAATTTTCATCTGGAAATATATAAAGACGTTTATAAACATGGTGTCTTATATACCCTATGGATTTCGAGATGCATCGCGGCGGCAAGGGAGCGAATCCCCGGGAGCATAGAGAACTATGTGACCGGGGTGAGTGAGTGCAGCCAACAAAGAGGCAACTTGAAAGATGACGGGTATATAATAATCTATTAAATAACCTGACAAACTTGAACACTAGCTGGTTTAGAAACTAAATTGCCTAGTGCGATTAGCGAAAGCACAACCGCCAAAATAAATACCAGTAAGTCGATTGAAAATAGAATAAGAGGAAAACATCCCACGCCAAACAAGAAAGATAATGAAAAAGTTAAAGAAACCTGTAAAAAAAGCTTCAGAAAAACCAATAACATCGAATATTTCTCTTTTTTTACGCTTTGCAGAAAACCGATAAATACCAGCAACCCACCAAGAAAAAACAAACCTAAAAAAATAAAAAAGGAAATATTAAAAATCTCTAATAACAGATTTTTATCATCAGTAAATAAGCCATATAGCTGTTCCGGCAACGTAATGACCAGTAAAGTCATTGCTATTGAATAAAATGAAGCATATAACAATGCTACCTTTAATGACTTTATACATCGATTATATTTTTCTGCGCCAAAGTTATAACTCGATAAAGTTTGCAACGCTGACATCATTGCAATTAACGGCAAGACGATAAAGCTTAATACCCTGAAAACTAAACCGAAAGCACTAATCATATCGCCCGCGTTTTCAACCTCACTCGCCTTGATCAGATAATTGATAGTGAAAATGAGTATCCCATATGACAAATTTCCAATCAGGGTTGGCAATCCGATAAGCACTATATCTTTGCACTCTTTCACGTCTATACCGAAGTAAGTCGGTGAGAGAGTCAGACGAGTATGATTACTATAAAAGAGCAGTACGGCACATATTAGCGCTATAGTATTAGCCAGTACCGTCGCAATCGCAGCGCCAAACATTCCCATGTCGAATACGACAATAAAAATAAAATCAAACGCAACATTAAGCATGGATGCACAGAGCATTATTGCGAACATGGCATTGGTTTTACCTTCTGCTCGCAACAGATCGCCAAAAATAGTCGCTATCACGATAATAGGCAGACATAACACCAATGGTGTTGCATAATCCACAGCATAATTAACGATACTTTCTGTAGCGCCAAGAAATAATAAAATCTCTCGTGCCGATGTTAGAAATAATACGCTAAAACAGATAGCCCATACTACTCCCATGAATATAGCTTGTATCGCCACTCGATTCGCCAAGGCGGGTTTATTTGCTCCCAGAAATCTCGCCACTAATACGGCAGCGCCGGCTCCCAACATAACCCCTACAGCCCCTACGAATAAAAGGACAGGGAAAAATATTGAAAAGCCCGCCATAGCATCCTTGCCAATATATTTCGTGATAAAGATAGCGTCAATTATTCCATAAAGCCCCTGAATTGACATTCCAAAAAAAACTGGAATTGATAATTTCAAATATGCAAAGGGCACAGAATCATTTGCCATGAAATCTGTATTTTTCAATGACATCTCCAATACAAAATTAATATTTTTAAATTCAGTACTGCTATATACCCAATGGATTTCAAGATGCATCGCGACGGCAAGGGAGCGAATCCCCGGGAGCATAGATAACTATGTGACCGGGGTGAGTGAGTGCAGCCAACAAACAGGCAACTTGAAAGATGACGGGTATATAAGAGTGCGAGTGAAATTTGCCAACATAAATTAAAATAGCGGCAGAGCTCTCATTACAAGAACTCTGCCAGCAAATATCACATTAGTTTGCCAATTACGCTCTCAAGCGATTGTTTAAATAACGTCATTGTGCTGGTGACGTCATTGGCACTGAGATTTTGATTATCAACAGCAATGAGTTTCCGAAGCACTTCGGTCATGCCCGCCACACCGTCCGCCCACAATTGCGTATGCTCAGGTATTGCCATAGCAAGGAAACGATGGAGAAGCTCCAACTGTGACAACCACCGCTTGACAAACTGCTCCAATTCACCAAATGTCATCCCTAATAACAGCTCAGGGCTTTCCATCAATTTATTGACAGCGCCGATACCAACATAATGGTGAATTGGCGTGTCTCCATGCGTAATAGCAGTGTGAGTCTGCAATCCCGATAGGGTTTTATCTAGCGTATTACGTAATAGACGGTCAGTAGGTAAAAACGCCCCCGTTTGAACAACCGATATCGCAAGATAAGAACGAGATTTGTGATACACCTCATGAGATTTCATAAAATCGAGCCCTTTGAACCCGATAACAGTTTGCGCGAACTCATCATCACTTATTTCACCAAAGTAATTAAAGCTCCCATCATAGATTTGATAGCCTCCTTGAGTACGCCCAACCAAAACAAACGCATGTGGAATGACCTCTTCCTCATCGATTTCTATATTATCGAATAGCGGCCTAAGTAAATATTCACTATGGCTCAACCCGTAAGAAGGAGAAAACGGTAAGTAGTAATCTGATCCGGTTACAATAACCAGTTTTCCTTTCTCCAACTCATTTATGCAATACGCGGTGTAAGATTCCAAATCGTCAAAAAACTGCTTGTGATAGGAAAACGAGAAACTTTCTTGCAACTGAGGCCAATCCAATAGTGCCCCATAATTCTGATAGTCACTCAGGATATTGCTTTGTGAATCTGAGGACTGTACGCCAAAACCAAACAGCAAACTTCCATCCGATGCTCGCATTAAGCTATCTGGACAATTCAAACCATAATCATGTTTCAGTTTCTCTCTCACCGCTGAATACATACAGCTCGCATCACTACCATAAAACTCAGGCTTGAACTGTGTATTGTACTGCCAACCTATCGCATTAGATGAATTCGGCGGATCGATCAAACGGGTGATTTCATTCAGGCTGTTGCGTGATAGCAGCATATTCATATCAATGGGAATTTTTGCAGACTTCGCTTTCGCGATAACTTGTACTGCGGATAGTGAAGTACCGCCTAATGCGATGAAATCATCTTCCCCGGTCACATCACTTACACCCAGTACATTTTTCCAAATAACCTTAAGTTCTTCTTCCACACTCTTTATCTTCGTAGCGCCAGAAACTGGGTTTCTCGCCACACTTTGTGTAGATACTTGGGTTACATCAGAGCCAGCTTTACCTGAGAAAATAGCCTGTAGCCTTTTCACATCTTTAGGATATTCTTTCCCTCGAATCGGCATAGGCGGAAGGTTTACTGGAGGTACAGCCATCCCGTTTAATTCATGCCGCCAAGAAACATTGGCGTTCAACAGCGACAACATGCCCAAACTTTCCATGAGGCAAGACTCCTCTTCTTTGCCATGACACATAAGAGAAATACAGAGATGTTTTGCATTGAAATCCTGATGGTGTTTAATCAGCGACGATAAACCATTGCCAGGCCCGACCTCAACGAAAATACAATCACCGCTTGCCAGTAATTCCTCTAATCCCTGAGTAAAACGCACCGGTTCACGAATTTGACCAACCCAATAGTGCGGTTCCGCCATCATATTTTTAGTACTCAATGCTCCGGTCACATTAGAGATGATAGGAAGTTTGGGTTCTGAGAGTTTCACCTCACCGATAACTCGCTCATAATCAGCCAAAATTGGTTCCATATAACGGGAATGGAAAGCACGGCTGACTTTAAGGCGCTTGGTCTTGATTGATCTGGATTCACAGAGTTGCTCAAATGCGGTGATTTCTTCGTCTGAACCGGAGAGCACACATAGCTCACTGCTATTATCAAGCGCGATTTCCAAGCCACCAAACAACATAGTTTGAGCCACTTTTGCCGAACACATAACCGATAGCATAGCGGCGGTTTCAGTGGACTGCATCAAGCGGCCTCTGGCACAAACCATCCTGACAGCATCGTCGAACGAGAAGATTTCAGCAACCACAGCTGCGACATATTCACCTAAGCTATGGCCCAACATCACGGCCGGTTTAACACCATAAGATGCGAGAACCTGCGCCAGTGAATACTCAATAATCAACATTAACGGCTGAGCAAACTCGGTATTATACAATTTCTCATCATCTTCCCCCGCGAGGAAAAGCTGTTTTAAATCAATCGTGCAGTACTCACTGGCTATTTCAAATCCTCGATCACACCATGTTTTGAACAGATCATTTGTGTGATAGAGAGAAAGTCCCATTGCCGCATATTGCATGCCTTGTCCCGGGAACAAATAAACCACTTTTCTATCCGCTGTGATGCCGTTGTAGAGATAATCAGAAGAGGGTGACGACAGTCGCTGCAATAAACCCTCTCGATCCCGACTATAAGCAACAAACAGATAAGGCATAACCTCTCTTTGCATTAGACTCAATGCCAGCTCATTGATGTGCCCATCAACGACGTTGCTTTGTATTGCTCGCTTCAACTGCTTCTTATAGCTATCTAACGATTTTTCATCAGGAGCCGACAATACGATTGGCAGATCGCCTGACTGCTCTTTGGTCACTGTTTGTCGATTTACACTTGGCGCCTGTTCAAGCACAACGTGCGCGTTCGTACCACCGATACCAAACGAGCTAACACCTGCTCGCAGAGGTCCCTGAGCATCATCAAGTCGGCTGTATTGATTGCTGATAATGAATGGACTGTTGACAATATCGATTTCCGCATTGATTCTGGCAAAGTTGATTGTCGGCGGCAGCTCTTTATATTTAAGCGCCATTGCCGCTTTTATCAGTCCGGCAATACCCGCGGCTGAGTTCAGATGTCCGATATTGGATTTTACGCTACCTAATTTGCAGAAGTTTTTCTTATCAGTAGCAAAAGCTTGTTTAAGCGCTTTAAATTCGATGGGATCTCCCAGATGGGTGCCCGTACCATGCGCTTCAACAAAGCTTAACGTGTCTGCCGAAACATTCGCATCTTTAAGCGCGGCTTGAATCACCTCAACTTGTCCCTGATAACTTGGCGCAGTGTATCCGACCTTTCTGCCGCCATCATTATTGATAGCGGTGCCTACGATGGTCGCATAGATATTGTCGTTGTCTTTCAGTGCTTGCTGGAGTGGTTTTAATACCACCACGCCAACGCCATCGCCAAAAACCGTACCACTAGCTTGGATATCAAACGGGCGACACTTCCCATCTTTTGCATGGATCATCCCCTCTTCGGACAGATAACCGGCTTTGGTCGGTAAAGTAATGGAGACGCCGCCAGCAAGCGCGATATCACATTCTCCCGCCCTCAGGGATTTGATTGCCTCATTGACTGCAACCAGAGACGACGAGCAGGCGGTTGACAAAACCATACTTGGGCCCGTCAAATTCAATTTATAGGAGACAATGGTCGCCATATAATCCTTATCCGCCACGGTCATTGCACTGTATTGGCCCGCACTTCCCTCAGCCGTCGCCATCGCCTGAGCTAACCACTGCAAATTGCCTGACGCCGCCGCATAAAGACCAATTTTGTATCTGCTTTCTTTTGGCTTAACGCCAGCGTCTTGCAGGGCCTGCCAGCAACAGGTATGAAAGGCGCGAACTTGCGGGTCCATTTGCCTTGCTTCGTAAGGTGTATAGCCAAAAAAGGTAGCATCAAACTCACCCGCATTAGGAAATACCCCTTTCGCTCTGATGTAGTTGGGATTATCTAATAGCGCCTGATCGATCCCTTCTTCAAGAAGTTCTTCTTTGCTGAATATCGATATGGATTCTTTACCGTAAGTAAGGTTCTGCCAAAAGTCGTAAATGTTTTCGGCTTCCGGGAATGTAGCTGCAATACCCACAATGGCGATTTTTTTACTGATATCAGTATTGTGATCTTGGCTTCGTTGATTATCCAACGGAGTATCAAGTTCTGCTGTTTTATTATTTCCAACCGAAACTGCTGATAGCTCCTCCACCATCATGGCGTTTTGCTCAATAATAAAATCAGCAAGTAATTCTGATGTCGGATAACTGAACATATCCACCACGGACAAATCAATATAAAGCGCTGCGGTAATGCGCTTATTGACCTGAACCAGATCCAATGAATTTGCCCCTAATTCAAAGAAGTTATCACTACTATTAATTGAATGGATTTTTAAGAAGTTTTTCCAAATATCCATAATAGTGTCAACGATCTGTTGTTTTGAGAATGTCTGCCTCGAATGCGCTGAATGGGATTGATACGTAAAAGGCCGAATATGGGTGCCAACCCATTGCTCAAATCGCTGGTTCAGATCCCCGGTAGAAACAATTAACTGTCCCTCAACAGGTGACTGTAAAACACGTTCTAAAATAGCAAGACCTTCATCCGGCTCAATTAATAGCTGCTCTAGTGAAGAACCTATAACGTCATCAGCATTTTTACGTTCAAATACCCAACCATCCCAGTTAATACTAATCCAAGGTTTACCCAACTGATTTTGTTGTTTCGCAAATGCATCAGCAAAAGAACTCACTGAACTGTAAGCCGAGAAGCTTAGGCCCCCCAAAATAGCCGCGATAGAGGAACATAAAAGACAGAAATCAATTTGCTTGTGTTCTAATAGTTCTGCAAGTAACTGGTAAGAATAAACTTTTGTGTCAAACTGGGGCTGACAGTTCTCCATAGTAATATGGTTAATGCCTTGGAAAGAATCTCCCCGCGTAACACCTGCCGCACAGATCACCCCATTTAACTGACCATATTGTGTTTCAATGTGCTCAATAAGCGCTTCCATCTCCTGACGATCACAAACATCTGCCGCGTAGTAATCAATATCGCCGTCACTAATCAGAGATAATTGATGTATTCGATCAATCAGTTTTGACTGCGGATGGGCTTTTATTTCAGCATCACCCCACTGGGCTTTTCGAGGTAAATCTCTACGCCCCGATAAAATTACCTTAGCGCCATACTGCGTCACTAAGTGCTCTGCAAATAATAACCCCAGATCACCCAATCCACCGGTAATCAGATAAACACCCTGTTTTTTGAAAAGCTGTTTTTGGGAAATAACGTTGGCATTCTCAAACTGTTCGTAACGCTTTTCAAATCTCGCTTGTTGAGATCTTTTGACAATAAAACGCATATCGCTTGCTGTTAATTCTTGAGCAAGAATATCGCATGCCGCCTTAATAGGCTCGGCCGTATCTAATTCAATAATTCGAGGATGACATTTAGTAACCTCTTGAGCAATAACCTTGACTAAGCCATTAAGCAGACTGTATTCCGGTAGTGCGGTAGTCGCCAATAATAAACGAAACTCAGATAAGTGCCCCGATTTCCCCCATGATTGCAGGAATAAAATGACAGCAAACCAAGATGTCATTATGTCTTTAGTACCGGAAAGCGGCCAGGCAAAAATAATTGAATCCGGCGAGAAACCAGAATGTGACAGTTCAGCCATTAATTTATCAAAACTATTTTTATCTCCCGGTGTAACGCCTATTACCTGACCGTCGACATAATACTCCGGCGACGGAACAATGAATTTAAGTTTTTTCCCTTCCTGATTAAAGCGTTCAGTAAATGCGTTACACCACGCTAAACTCGGCACAAAACAGACGATATTATTTGCCTGTTCGGTACTTTCGGTCGGTAACTCAACAGGTTGCCACTGTTCGGTATACAACCACTGAGTGAGTTCTTTTTTAGTGACTTTAGTTTCAGACACCCGACCAGCCGTAGAAGAGGAAATATGATATTCACTTAAACTTGGCTCTTTTATGAATTGATAGCCAGGAAGGCTAATACGCCCCGGAGATACATGTTGGTATAAGACCGTCCAATCGATAGAACATCCCAAAGACCAAAGTTCCCCTAATACTTTGAGCAGACAAGCTCGGTCACTCTCTTCCTCAAGTGGGTGACGTAACAGATTAAACACGGAAATATTCGCGTTACTATCCGCTATTTGCTTCACAAAAGTTGAAAGAGTACGTCCCGGTCCTACTTCTAAAAATACGTTTAGCTCCGGCTCTTGCAGGCAAGTTTCAATGCCTTGTTGAAATTCAACGGCTTGGCATAAATGCTTGATCCAATAGTCGGCCGAACATGCCTCTTCGGGCTGAATCCACTGGCCTGTGACGTTGGATAAGAACGCCGCTTTTGGCGCTTTAAAATTCACTTTATCCAGTTCTGCTCGAAACTTATCGACGCCCGGCAACATCATCGCGGTATGAAATGCGTGCGATGTCTTCAATAATCGAGAACGGAAGTTCTCTTGTGACAATCGCTCTTGTACCGCTTTAACCTCTGCAAAAGGACCCGCGATAACACATGAATTAGGCGAGTTAATCGTCGCCAGTGTTACTGAATCCGTCAGAAATGGCTCAATTTTTTCTCTGCTCGACGCGACACTAAGCATGGCTCCCGGTTCACACTCCTGCATAATGAGACCACGTGAAGCCACTAATTTTAGTGCCTCTTCCAAGGTCATCACTTCTGCCAATGTTGCGGCGACATACTCTCCCACACTGTGACCAATCATTGCATTAGCCCGGATACCGAAACTTTCTAAGCACTTCGCCAGTGCATAAGAGACAACAAAGATAACCGGTTGGGTTATTCGGGTATTTTGTAGTTCAATACTACGCTCTTCTGCATCCTCTCCATCGCTGTACAGGAGCGACAACAGATCGATATCAAATTGCTCACGCAGCAGTTGATGGCATGTATCCACTATATTTTTGAAGCTGTCTAGCTCGTGGTACAAACCTTTCGCCATCTCTACATATTGTGCCCCCTGCCCCGGAAACATAAAGACAAGACCGGGTGCATTGTCTGAAATCTCACGTCCCTCCGGCTTGCCGCTTGCCAAACGAGACAAAGTGATGCTCAGCGCTTCAATGCTATCTACAACCGCTGACGAACGGACATCAAACTCGCCTCGCCCTAATTGCAATGTGTAAGCTAAATCTGTCAGGTTGGGTGCTTGATCTGCATGTTGGATATAGTCGTGCAGTTTACTCGCGATCTTCGCTAAACCTTGCTGGCTCTTGCTTGACAGAACGACAAGTTCTGAACGCTCATTATCCCTCTTCACTGGCTGCTCTATCGATTTAACAGTCAAGTGCACATTGGTTCCGCCAATACCAAAGGAGCTGACGCCTGCGGTTCTAATCTCATTGTCACCCTTCCAATGCCTTGATTTATCGATCAAAGTAAATCGAGTGTTCGATAAGGAATCAGGGATCGTTTCTGTAACATGGCATGACATCGGCAATGTTTCGTATTTAAGCGCTAATATCGTTTTAATAAAGCTTGCTACGCCTGCCGCTGTATTGGTATGACCGATGTTGGATTTAACACTCCCCAGTACACAATTTTTGTCACTTGCGCCAAGCGCTTCTTTGATTCCCTCAATTTCGATTTCGTCACCAACTAAAGTTGCGGTGCCATGCGCTTCCAAAAATTCAATATCGTCGGGTTTAACACCGGCCATATTTAAAGACTGGCGAATACAACTGGCTTGTCCGCTGGCATTCGGGGCGGTGTATCCTGTCTTATCATGACCATCATTGTTGACGCCAAAACCAGCGATCACCCCATAAATGTTGTCATTATCTCTCAGCGCATCCTCTAACCTTTTGAGAGCCACCATCCCCAGTCCATCACTAAATACCGTGCCGCTCGCTTCTTGGGTAAATGGACGGCAATGACCATCAGAACTGTTGACCATACCTCGCGCATACATGTAACCGCTTTTAACCGGCGTGGTAATTGATACGCCACCAGCCAATGCAAGATCACATTGATGAGTATATAAACTCTGACAAGCTAAGGTGATAGCCAACGCAGAACTGGAGCAGGCGCTTTGAACCGTTACCGCCGGTCCGGTTAAATTCAGTTTGTAAGCGACGCGAGTTGTCAAAAACTCTCGGTCATTCAAAAGCGCGACACCAAACTGTTCCGTTGAGTCCGTCACCTCTTTTTTTAATCGCTCTAACCACTCATGATTCGAGCCGCAAGAGGCAAACAGCCCGGTTATCGGCCTGTATTTTTGATTGCCATATCCGGCATCATCGAGTACCTGCCATGTCGCTTCATGTAACAACCTGAATTGCGGGTCCATATACTGAGATTCACGAGCCGTATACGCAAACGCTTCTGGATCAAAATCAAACGAGCTTGATAACACGCCCTTTGCTTTGATGTAATTGTCCAACTGCAAAACCGCCGCAGGAACGCCTGCTTCGAGTAACTCCTCATCTGAGAAAAAGCGGATACCTTCATGACCTTCTAGCAGATTTTGCCAATATTCTTGAATGTTCTCACTGCCCGGAAAGCGCCCACTCATTCCCACAACAGCAACCGCGTGCTGTGGATAATTGTGTCGGTTATCGTCGTTTGAAACGGATATTGGCGAGGTACTCTGAGGTGTGCGTTTGCTCGTTTGTAATGTTTGGCTATTACCTAATGAGCAAATATGCTGAGCTAATTTTTCACAATTGCTATAACGGTAGTAGTCACTGATTTTTAGGTTCAATCCATACTCAGTGTTGACCTTGTCATGTAAATGCGCAATATCGAGTGAACTCGCGCCAGCATCAAAAAAGTTGTCTTTAAGCGTAATCGTATCTTTTGCAAAATGCGTTTTCAGCATCTCAAGTAGCGCTGTTTGTAAACTGGCCTCATCAAGTGAATGCGCTCGCTCTTGGCGCACTTCTACAACCTGCGCAGGCTGAATCTTTTCTTTTTGGACATTCGCAACAGGTCTAAACTCAAGGCGATCCGGCAATGATTGATATTGCAACTCCGCCAACGAGGGCTGTGCTTCGTCCCCATACTCTTGCAAAATTACGTGCGCATTAGTTCCACCTACGCCAAATGCACTCACCCCAGCCAATCGCACACCACCATTATCGATATCCCACGGCTTGGTTTCGGTGTTTATATAAAAAGGCGAGTTGTCCAAATCCAGTTTCGGATTGGCTTTTTTAAAGTGCAGCGTAGGAACTAATGTCTTGAAATAGGTGCAAAGCGCTACCTTGATAAAAGCTAAGACGCCAGCGGCCGCGTCACAGTGACCAACATTAGACTTTACCGAACCTAGCGCACATGGGCCATCACCCTGAAAAACGCCTTTTAATGCGGATAATTCAATCGGATCGCCAAGCAAAGTACCGGTTCCGTGCGCTTCGATATAACTAATTTGTTCCGCGTCCACTTCCGCATACTCAAGAGCATCCTGAATCACACTCTTTTGTCCCAATTCGCTAGGCGCGGTAAAACTGATTTTGTCACTGCCATCATTGTTTACTGCACTGCCTTTAACGATGGCAAAAATTCTATCGCCACTCTGAATGGCATCATCAAGGCGCTTCAAAGCAACAACGCCAACCCCGTTACTGAATACGGTACCGCATGCATGCTCATCAAATACGCGAGTTTTGCCGTCAGGGCTGTTAATCATCCCTTCTTGATATAGATAGCCGCTTTTATGAGGATGGGTGATACTCACCCCGCCAGCTAACGCAACATCACACTCGCCGGCTTGTAACGCCTGACATGCCATATGTATCGCGACCAAGGAGGTCGAACACGCAGTTTGAATGGTGACAGATGGCCCTCTTAGGTTCAGTAAATAGGAGATTCGCGTACAAAATGAGGGATCATTCAAAGTAGCAACATGGAACTGCTCAGCCGCTGAACTAAATTGTGCATCCAATGTTTTAAACCAGGACCATTGGCTACTTGCTCCGGCAAAAACACCAATTTTTCCCTGGTATGTTTTAGAGTCGATATCTGCATGATTTAACGCTTGCCAGCAGTTTTCTATCATTAAACGGATCTGTGGGTCCATCCTTACGGCATCAGAATGGTTAATACCGAAATAATCTGCGGCAAATTTGAATGGATGATTAATTATTCCCTTTGCCGAAATATAGTTTTCTCTTGAATACGCTTCTTTGGGAACTCCATTGGCTTTAAGTTCGTCTTCAGTCAATGAGCTGATACCATCTATACCGCCTCGCAACATTTCCCAGAATTCACTTACGTTGTCAGCACCAGGAAATTGCCCAGCCATGCCGACTACAGCAACCTCAAGTCCAGTAAAACTATTTTCCATAATTAACCTTTGTTTTCGTTGTTACACAGGCGAGTAATAGCAGGAGATCAATGCTCATACAGAGCTTGGTTATTGTTAACGTTTGCTCCAAACCAGGAGCCAATAGAGCAGATCCGAATAGTCATAATTTTGAGCATCTCAGAAATAATATTTACTTTTCGAATAAATAAAATCCCAAGATACTCAAAGCATCATTGCCAAATAAATTTGGCATGATGGTTTATTGTTGCAATTGATATATCGAGATCTAAAGAACGGACTGTTTACGATAAAATTGTCTTAATGCATGTTGAGCGATTAAAACTTGCTGAATTTGGCTGGTGCCTTCGATAATTTCCAGCACTTTGGCTTCTCGATATAATCGCTCCACAGGATAGTGATTACACAAGCCATTACCACCTAAAACCTGTACAGCATTATTTGCAACCTGAATAGCCGCTAAAGAGCTCTGATATTTAGCAATATTTGTTTCCATTATTGCATCATGGCTACCTTGGTTTCTTAATTCGCCAATCTTCTCGCATAGGGCTTTGGCCGCATAAAAGGCTGTTGTCGAATCTGTAATTAAGCCTTGAATTAATTGGTGTTGGGCAATTTTTTTACCAAATTGTTCTCTTTTGCGAGCATAGGTAACCATTTCCTCCAGAGCCGCATGAGCAATTGCAACCCCTGCCCAAGCAATACTGTATCGGCCATAAAAGAGCGCAGTATTTGCGACAAAGCTTAACCCTGCGCCTTCTCGCCCGATAAGATTATCCTTGGAGATTTCCACGTTATCAAAGCTCAACTCGGATAGATAAGCACCGCGACTAGCCAACAGTCCTGTCATTGGCGTGCGACTCAATCCAGCCGCTTCTTTCTCCACCATAAAGGCGCTGATTTTGTCGCCATTCTTGGCGAAAACCAGAAATAAATCGGCAATTCCCGAGTAAGTGATCCACTTTTTATTACCGTTGATGCGATAACCTGAATCTGTCTCTTCGTAAGTTGTTTGAATTGAACCAGCATCTGTCCCGGCATTGGGTTCAGATAGTGCAAAACAGGCAATTTTCTCGCCTTTACACATCGCTGGCAGATACTTTTCTTTTTGTTCCGCGTTGGCAAGTCTCACTAAAGTTTCACCCACCAAGCTGGTGTGAACCGTAAGCAGTGCCCTAGCCGAATTGCAGCCTTTACCGATTTCTTCCGTTAAATAGCCGTATGACAATGGATCAAGGCCACTACCGCCATATTCTCGCGGTAGAATAGATCCCAGAAATCCTAAATCGGCCATTTGAGCAATAACGTCTCTTGGTACGCCGCCTTGTTGGTCGAACATGCCAGCGTTAGGCCGAAGTACTTCATTTGAAAACTCTTTCGCTAATTTAACCAGCCGGTCCATTTTATTATTCATAAATAAAATCTAACCTTTTATTTTTTGGACAAGTTGTTGCATTTTTTCAATCGAAATAAAATTCTCTCTTTCAATATATTCATCTGGAATTGAAATCGAAAATTTATCTTCGATAAAGCATAGAAGTCTCATAGAAAATAAAGAGTTAACCAGACCGCTTTCAAAAATATTAGTATCGTCCTTTAACTCTATTTCATCATCTAAATTGGTAATATTATTTTCAATAAAATTACGAATTTCTGTTGATATAATATATGAATCTTTCACAAACTCATCCTTTAATTAATTTCAATTTCGACATAACGCGGAAAATCAGGAACTTGACTCAGATCATGGGAGAAAATTATTGTATCATCTGAGAGTTCCTGACATTTTTTAAAGCCAGCAAATTGATAGGTTACATACATTTGCCTATTACGCTGTGTTCGCCTAAACTCAGCATGCAAATTACGCGATTTTTCTTTAGCTTGTTTCATAATATAAGTCAGAGCGATACTGCCGACACCTCTGGACATAGTTCTACATGACATAAGCAAAAGCTTTATATAATCCGTGTCACCTTTATATTGAACCAGAGCAAGACCTATTTTTCCGTAAGAGCCATATTTATCGACCAACTCAAATACAAACAGGTCATGATCATCAGCAGCCATAAGCGCTGATAGTTCATCACGACTGTAAGTAATACCGGTAGAATTGAGTTGATTGGTGCGTTGCGTTAACTCTTCAGCGCGGAGTAAATCTTCCTCTTCGGCTTTGGCAATATAAAATTTCATATCTAATTGACTGAGGAAGTCTTCAGGAGTGCCGACAAATTGCTCTTCCTCATTCTTTCTGAGGATATCATCTTGATAACGACGCCTTCTCAGCTTTGCATCATCGGATATTTCCATATTTGCAATTCGCGGTAAGTCTAGCAGTGTCTTATATTCTAAAGCGTCAATACAAACAACGTCAGGATGCCTTGAATTAACCTCATCCCTTTCCATTATTTGATCATCAACAAAAATAAAAGTATCTGCTGAAATATTCAGGCTCTTCTGAATTTTTTCTATCGATAAAGACTTCGGCCCCCAATTAATTTGCGGATAAATAAAATACTCATCCAGTTCAAATTCGCGAAGTTTAGCCATCGCATCACTAGCCTCATTTCGACTAGAGATAGACTGCAAAATACCCATGTTATCCAATTTTTTGATAATCTGGGGAATATTTTCTTTGAGTTTCACCTCATCCTGCTCAGATAAAACGCCTTCCCAAATAGTATTATCCAAGTCCCAAATCACACATTTAACAGGTTTATTTGTGACTTCAACTTGTGTGTCAATATTCATTTTCACACTTTCCCAATTATTTATATTTAAAGAAACCCATACCGCTTTTTTTGCCCAAATGCCCGGCATCAACCATTTTTTTAAGCAGTGGGCAGCATCGATATTTTGGGTCCTGATAGCTGTCATAAAGAACACGTAGTGAATTCACCACGGTATCCAGCCCAATCAGATCGGCCGTCTCCAGAGGCCCCATAGCATGGCCATATCCATCTTTAAAAATCTTGTCTATATCCTTTGGCGTTGCAACGCCATCCTGCACCAGAAAAGCCGCTTCATTCATAAACAGGTGAGATAATCGGTTCGAAACAAACCCGGGGTAGTCTTCCACCACCACCGCATTCTTATTAATGCTTTGCAGCAAGGCTTGGGAAGCTTCTAGCGTTTTGTCGCTGGTATGGAAACCTTTAATGACTTCTACACATTTCTTAAGCGCGACAGGATTCATGAAATGCAAGCCAATAACTTGCTCTGGATAAGGTAAGCATGAGCCAATTTTAGTAATTGAAATACAACTAGTATTTGCAGCGACGTAGGTCTTCTCATTCATGACAGGCGACAGCCGTTTATACACATTCTGTTTAGCTGCCAGATCTTCTTTCACATTTTCAATGACCCAGTCGCTCCCTTCAATTTCCTGATAGTCACTGACCACTTTTATTCGTTCAAGCAGCTCATTTATATTCACCGATTTGAGTGAAGGTTCAAGCATGCGATAGAGCCTAAACTCACTTTTTATCCGGGCAGGAATGTTCTCAAGTACGGTTGGATCAATGTCTAGAATAACGACATCATGACCAAAAGCGGCGCACACCATCGCGGTGTCTAACCCCATAACACCCGCACCAACAATCGATATTTTCAACGCCAATCTCCTTTTTAAAATTGTAAAACTACATATCTTGAAGTTTTCCCTCGCTCCAACAGCGAGCGTTTCATACGTTTTTCTCTCATAGCTGATGCCGGTTTTAGTACGCTACCGCCCCTCGCCATGACCAATGCGCATAAGGTGTACGACTTTATGGGACGCTTTGCCGAGCACCTGCCCCCGCAGACGCTCGGCAAAACACAAAGGACCGTTATCCTTCCCACTGACAAATTGTGCAATGACGCCACTCGCTTCAAAAATCGAAACGAATGCTGTTACCGACCTTAGTCAATCTAGGTGATTTTTTTGTAGTGCAACTCAACCTGTTTCAGGTGGTTGTGCTTATCTCTGGCGGGACCTTTGACGTTGTATATAGCAGATTAGTTTTCGCCTTATGCCGGTGATTGCTCAGCGTCGGCGCTTTCAGAATGGTCTCTAGTTCTTTACAGAACATAGCGTTGTCTAGCAGATTGGATTTCAAATCGCGGAAAGTCAGAGTGATTTTTTCTTTATTGCCATCAGCAGACAAGGAATTTTCAACACTGGGGTGTACAACAGAGGAATATTCGGAGAGGACACTGTTACCGTCATTTTTATTGACACTAACTTTTTTCTGTGCGCTACCAGTACAGAAGCTCCGTTTAATATTAACGTGTACTTTCGGCACTTCGTTCATAAAACTTTCAAACATAGTATTTATCCTAAATAGTAGCTCATGAGAAGGAAGTCAGCCATGCAACATTGACAGGAGGTACTTTGCTTCTGCTTTAACCGAAAGACAGAGCAACAATGCTGATACATAAATTTACATTAACAATATTACACAGCAAACCATCTAACTAAAGTAAATTTCCTACATATAATAAACACAATATCGTTATTTTTAGTTTTTTTATCTCAAACGAGCTGATCCTTATAAATTTAATAAAACACTTTAGGAAAACTGATAATAATCATACATAATAAATATTTTTCGTTCAAATAATTAATAGTTCTAATAATATTATTAGAATGTAAATTTCTATGAACAGGCAACACGAACCTCGTGACACGAACGTTTAGAACACTGACTGTAGGTTGTACACATAGGCTCTATCGGCCTTGGAAAAACATGAGATAACGCCCAAGGCGTCATATCAATGGTGGGCGATGGTGATAAAATCACCTATAATTCAGCGGGGCAAGGATTTGTGTGAACGTGTAGAGATGAACATAAACAGCGGCACTTATCCCCGGAGTACCAAGGTAGCTGCCTGGAAGTTCACCTTTCATGACAAAAGCAATGGCGTCAATGATCACCTTCATTAACCTTAGCCAAACGCTGATTCAGTGTCAGATCCGTCTGCGATGCCAAAGATATCAGGGCATCCGTGATGGGTGCAAAAATACGCGCCCCCATCCGAGCCAATCGATCGGACCACTGCTCAGCGTCATTGACAATAATGCCGAGCTTACGCCCATCAGTGGTCCTGGATACATAGTCCTTGAACGTCTCCCCCATACGAGGCTGATTATACAAAACCTCATTCTTATACTGAGGGCTTTGCATGCCGTCGATATACAACCGCAATGAACCATTGATAGCCCGGTCAGCTTCTATCGACATGCTGGCGAACATATCAAAAACAGACAACGGCAAAATCTATTTACAAACTCATGTCATAATTCCCATAAATTTTTTAATCATCCTTAACACCAAACCCTTGGGAACGGATCAACTGATTCATTACCTTTAGATCCACCAATAGATCGTCGATATCGTTATCCAATAGACGCTGGTGCATTTCACTAAATGCGACACTCATTTCTTGCATCCCTTGATAAGTCAGCGATCTCACCTCTTCGAATTGCGCGCTATTAGCATTCTGCTCTTCTAACGAAGCACAACGCCCCAATGCCTTGACAATCATTGGCAAATAACGGTTGAGAAATAACTTACCGGGAGTGACATCCCTGGCATCAGCCTGCATACAGCCAATTATCGCCTGTGTTTTCTCTTCAATCTGACTAATCAATTCCTGTATCTCATATGTCATGCCAGACTTATAACGTTTGATCTGAGTCAGTTGCTCATAATATTCAGTAAACTCTGCCTGTGCTTCATCTTGCCGACACTGTTCCTCTGCCTGTTGACGAGCAGTAATCTGTTGCTGCCGTTGCAGCGCTTTCTGCTGCCGGAGATGCTCCCAGAATTCAGCAAACCCGGTTGTCAACACAACGATAAAAAATACAACACCAAACCAAACAGGAATCGCATGGGCATCAATTCTAAACAACGCGACAATAATACTCGCTGTCATCAGTAATAACGGGAACCTGCTTACCTCTAGTTTACGTTGTCTGATAATCGTGATGAACAAAGCCGCCAGCCCGCCAAACAACAGTGCGGCGGCCCACAGCCCCGCCAGTACACTCAACACCGCCACCAACCAACCGGCCAAAGTCGCCGGCCTATGTGGACGTGACGGATAGAGAGCCAACAATCCGATATAGACTGATAACAGCACTATGCTAGAAATATGACCATCACCCACTGGCAAGGCCAAAAAAGACCAAGGCGTATACAGAACAACACAAGCCAGTATAAAAGCGAGGACAAAGACTTTGATATGAAACAGTACCCGTGATAACGACCGTTTAATGCTACCGAACAGAGATATTACCCCCTGTTCCTGCTGTTGTGCCGCATCACGGTCAGACGATGATTGAGGTGTAGGCATAGGATATTTTATTCCTCTTACTATTATCCATTCCTGTCAGGAAAGCATCTGATAAGATGACTAATATTGTGCATTAGCCGCCGCAGTTAAACGCTGGCGTAAATTGTCTTCCATTGAGGAGAGTTCTTGCTCAATTTCAGTTCGTTTAACGCGCGCTTCTGACGCAATGCGCATTGTATCTTCAATCGTATTGACCAAACGGCTCTGCACATCACGCAAAGTTTCAATGTCAACGATAGAGCGTTCCACTTCAGTAGCCGTTGCAATGCTGCTCTGTTGCAAGATTTCAGCATTTTTGCGCAGTAAATCGTTGGTCGTATCGGCCACCTCTTTTTGCAATTTAGCCGCTCTACTCTGAGCTTTCAGTGACAGATTGAGTACCATCTGACTTTTCCAGATTGGCAATGTGGAAAGGATGCTACTCTGGATCTTTTCCGCCAGTTGCTGGTTGTTATTTTGTACAATCCGAATCTGTGGCGCAGTCTGTATAGCAATGGTTTTTGACAGTTCCAGATCATGAAGACGGCGTTCAAAACGATTAATATTTTCCAGTAGATCTTTAACACTCTGCGCATCCATCATGTCTTGAGACGTTTCAGCCTTGCTCTGTAATGAGGGCAATTCCACCATTTTAATCTGTTGTAACTTCTGTTTGCCCGCTTCAACATAGAGCGATATTTCTTTATAGAAACTCAGATTGCGATCGTAGAGTTGATCTAACACTGTGATATCACGTAGCAAGTTAAGCATTGCACTATCCAGATGAGTGGCAATAGTATCGACTTGCTGTGTTAGCGTTTTCTGATCAATCATGGTGCGTTCGACTTTTTTAAAAATCCCGCCGATCAACGGTAATTTTCTCAGAAAGCGACTACTCTTCTCTTCTGCCGATAACGCATCATGTTCGCGAATAAACATGACCAAATCCGAGAGTTTCTGGCCTACCTCATCAGCCTCTTTGGTTCGTACATTCTCTAATAACGTATCAGCAAAACGGGCGATCCCTCCCATAGGCTTGGCGCCATAGCTGATCACCGCCGCAGGTTGTGAAATATCGATCTTTTCTATTAGGCTATTGATGTGCTCCTGATCAACCAGAACAGTTGACTCATTGATAGCCATATCACGACCAAATGATGGGATAGGTATAACTTTAGTACTCATAAAATAATCCTGTTAGCTGAATAGATAAAATAATTTTACGTAAAATAAGAAATATTATAGGATGTCTACAACGTGTTTAAAATAAGTTCTATTTTCTGACAATCTGCGATTACCTCGCACACAAAACAAAAAACGCCAGCATAAGCCAGCGTTATCAGTGCATCAGTTAAAAGAGGAACTGGTGGCTAACCGTAACTAACAACAGGCGGCAAATTTCTGTAAAATCGTAATGCTTCATCGTTACGGCCATAGCAGTACGCTAAAATAACGTGCTCATTTTTATTCAAGACATATCTACCAAATTAAACAACTAACAAAGAAAGGGCTAATCATTAAAATTGGTCACGGACTATACCCAATGGATTTCAAGATGCATCGCGACGGCAAGGGAGCGAATCCCCGGGAGCATAGATAACGATGTGACCGGGGTGAGTGAGCGCAGCCAACAAAGAGGCAACTTGAAAGATAACGGGTATATATACAAAAGCCAGACCGAGCACGATATCAGGCAAGCCTATCCCAGCAAAACCTGGCGGTGTGGATGCCATTGTGTCTGAGATGCTAAAACTCAAAAAGATTGATTTTACTTTTGATGACTTAACACTCAAATTTATGAACGGTGAAATAACCCAAATCCCAGCATCAATTAAATTCAAATTTGATAATCGGAAATTTAGTACTCGCTTACAAATAGGCAGAAAATTAATAAATGAAAAAGGTTGAAATCATGAAAATTTTGTTTGTTATTATGTTACTTCTCTCTGTAATAACCGGGTGTTCAGGTCAAAATATCCCAAACAGACAAACACAAACAGAAGAGGGATTGGAATTCGCATTTTCATCCGGCGGTAATTTTACCTTAACTCACGCCTGTACCGACAAAATCGATTATTTAGGGCCAGACGAAGGGGGTAATGACCAGATAGAAATAGCGATAAAAAACAATAAACAATGCTTTGCTCACTTTGATGCTTTAATCAATAAAAATATCGGTACCCAAATGACAATATCATTTAAAGGTACTCATCTTGTTACGGCGACTATCCAAACTTCTTTAAATCCTTCATTTATAACGGGGGTAAAAGATAAAGAACAAGCCATAAGCATTATAAACACATTAAAAAATTAAAGAATAATCAGTCATTCATTAAGAAAATCAACTGTACCGCACTATTTATCCTATACGTCGTAGAACTTTGCCCCACCAAGTCAATATTGAGCGCAGTGTACATCCTGATCGCCCAGAACTGCTGCGAATGATTGCCGATCTGCAACCTAGATAGGCACCAAAATTTTTTATTTTATGAGTCTATTTTTCGGACATATATTTATTTTCCGAGTAGGATTAAATCCTACACACCTAACTGGAGGTATGCCATGCGAACTACACAACAATTCAGTATTACATTGCCAAATGAAATGGCTGATGTAGTAAAAACTAAGGTCATGACGGGAGAATATGCCACGGAAAGTGAAGTTATTCGGGATGGCCTGCGTGCGTTAATGGCCCGTGATCGTGCGGTTGAAAGCTGGTTACGCGAACAAGTCGTCCCTGTGTACGATTCCATGAAAGCAGATCCGGCACGAGCACTGACTGTTAATCAAGTACGAGCAAGATTAGCTACTGAACGCAAGCAGAATTAAAGTGAGCTATCGTGTTGTCTTTTCACCAGAGTCCTCAGAGCAATTGGTGACACTTTACCATTATCTGGCTGTTACTGCCTCCCCAGACACTGCAACACGTTATACAGACGGTATTGCGAGAGTTTACAAACTTTTCCTCATCACGGGACTCAACGTGATGATATTTGTTCCGGCTTACGGATTACCAATTACAAGAAACGAACCGTGATTGCTTTTGATGTTGATAGCAATGTTGAATTAGTTTCTATTATTGGCATCTTCTACGGCGGTCAGGATTACGAAACTTTTCTGCAAAGCGATTCAGAATCTGACATATAGATCTGTGATGACCTTATAATCTCAAAAGCAGCGATTAATGATTGGGGTAATAAAGTGGCTGCTCCCGGCCCTGAAATCTTCGCCCATTATTGGGCGAAGATTTCTAGCGATGTTTATTCAAAATATTTACTAGAAAGAGAAAACTCGTCGTGCAGCTCCCACAGCACTGGTTCCATAGTCTATCGCATTGGCGATCCCTGTTGTGGTCAGGACCCTGCCTCTGACCTGATTACCAATCATACCCGCAATATTATCAATACCACTGCCGATAGCGCTTAGCCCTCTGGAAATCCAACTATCTCTTCCCATCACTCTGTGCAGACCCGTTCCAATGCCGCCTGCAAGCCCGCCGAGAACGCTAAATATAGGTTCAAAGACCGGTCTGGCGACACTGAAATGCACTAATTGTCTGGCTAAACCGGCGACATGTGGGCTGATAGCCCGGCCTAAGAGCCTACTCAAAAATCCGCCGCCCATTACTCTGTTAATAGCCATTTCCGCCCCCAAACCAGCGGCATAACCCACTGCGTAATTCGCTAAATGTCCGGCGGGATTACTGGCGACATCTAAACCAAAACCAATCCAGGAACCATAATAGGTACCAATACCGGCATGAATACCTGCTCTGGTACTCCCTTGTGTACCGGTGATCATCCCACCAGCCGCTCCCCCCGTTGCTGCCGCTATTTCATGTGTAAAGGTGGTGGAAGTCCCCAACATGGTATCAATAGTACCTACCGCACTTCCGGCCCCAATAGCGCCGCCTATCCCACGGTCAGCATTATTTATCCATGATCCCACCGCTCCCGTTACCGCCCCGGCGGCCGATGCAACACCCACGCCTTGTGCTCGCGCGCCATAAGCCGCGGCTGAACCCGCGCCGGCAGCCGCGCCAGCCGCCGCCTGCACTAACGTCGATTTGCCCTGTACGAGTCGAGCGAGTAATGCTCCGCCTTTTTCCAACAGGCTACCTACGTTATATCCCATCAACGCGCCAATCCCTGCGCCTACCGCCGCAACCCCCAGAATGACGGGAATGGCCGCTCCAGCCGTAGCTGCAATGGCAGCCGCCAGACCGCCAATCGCAATCCCGCCAGCAATGGCTCTGCCAATTTTTTGTCCCCGTCTCATTGACGCAGACATCCCCTCATCAGGTTTACGAAACAGAAATGAAGCAAACCAAAATGTATTCCGATTTCGGTTCGCAGACGGCGCTAATCCATCAGGGTCAGTCAATGTGATGGGGTTATTCCTCACCATCCGGTACAAATTCAGCCCATCCACGGTTCCCGCCGGATCAGCACTCAACCATCGGCCCACCCAAGACTGATAATAGCGGTAGCCGTAATAATACAACCCAGTGGCATCCCGCTCTTTACCGGAGTAACGAATAAATTTGTAGCTGGCTTCTGTCTGATTTTTCGCTGCCCAGACCGCAGTGCCGCCATACGGATAATACTCTTCCTGACTGAGAATTTGCCCTTCGCTATCCAGTTCAAGCTGGCTGGAACCGAGAAGATTATCGTAACTGTAACGCACCTGATCGTTGTCGATATCTGCCGGCTTACCGCTTTCCCAATGCAATACCCTTACCTGTGCGCGGCCCGCCTCACCTACCGTAATCACCTGCAAGTTTTTAGTTGTTTTATCTGCAACCTCAGTTGTGCGTAGCTCTAATCCCGGTAGATAAATCACCCGTTGTACTTGAATACTGTTACCCGTCTGCTGTTCACTCACTTTTAGCAGCCGTATTCCATCACTGCTATAACGATACCATTCACTGTCACTGGTATTTTCGCGGCTCACCGGTGTTACTCGTTGCAATTCACCACGGATATTCCAATCCAGATTTTGCCCTGGCATTAACGTCTGCTGATGACCGCCGGAATCAAATAGCGCATCCACTTGGGTTGGATCTGTCGTTAATGTACTCAATACCGCCCGGTTACTGCGGCTTGAAACGGTCATATCTGTGGTGTAACTATTTTGAGTCGCGGGTGAACTGTGTCGAATTTGAAGCAAATTACCGCCACGGTCATAAGTATAGGTACGAAGGTAATTGGTATAAGTGTTGTTGTCGGTAGGAACAGGTATTACGGGTGAGGGAAGTTGGTTGCTTTGCTGGCCGATATTGGCCATTTCACGCCCTGTCGCACTAATAAGCTGATACAGAGAATCATAAACATAGCGGTTCTCAGGCTCTACTTTCTGATTGCGCCAAAAGCGGGTAGCTTCAGCATCATTATGGATGCTGACGACATTCCCCACCGGATCATATTCATAGCGTAGATCCTGCAATACTCTCGCCCCTGATTGACTCTCTCCGGCGCGTCGGGTGGTGATACCAATCAAACGTTGAGTTTCTGGTTCATAACTGTACTCGGTAATCACGCCGTTACCATGCTCTTCACGCAATTTATGACCTGCGGCTGACCAGATCAGGGACTTAACAATCACCTGTTCACGCCGGCCTTTCACCGTTAACCAACTCCCTTTTAACTGACCGGCAATGTCATAAGCCAGACGCTGAATATTTCCTTTCGCATCGGTTTGGGTCAGTAAAGCCCCTATGGCATTAGTTGTGCTTTGTGTTGTATAAACCTCACTCGCCAGCATCCGCTGCCAGACAGTTTCATCATCACCGCTCCAGTTAGCCTCCTGCCCCTCTGCCAGCAATTGGTGAGATTGGGATAACATGGCACCCGCCAGTGACTGACTCATCAATCTGGTCACTCCCGCCGTGTCGTAGTGGCGTATGCACAGACCGGAGAGGTTATACTCTTTCTCCGCTGTTGTATTCTCAGCCCAGATAAAGCGCTCTGTCACTTGAGAAGTCTCTTGGTCGGAAACTTGCTCGCTCACAGATAACAAACGACCGGGCAACGTGTTGCCTTCATAGCGACGAGTCTGACGAACACCTGTCGCATTCATCGTCATTACCGGACGACCTTCAATATCATTTAATGTGACAGTTCGGCCAGCATCGACACTCTCTACCCGCAGAGCATTACCGGCCAGATCATGTTGCCAGACAAAATTAGGCTTTACTGAGTTATCAGCCTGCTTTGCATCATACAAGCGAGGGTCAATACTGTGGTTCAGGTGTCCACCAGCATCATACTGGTGACGGGTGACACGGGTGTCAGTATCCCCACCTGCCACAACACGGTGAAAACCAATATCACGAATGGACAGGCCGCGATTATCTAACACGCTGACTGTTGGGGTTTGAGTATAAAGAGTCGTATCAGACGTACTCATATCATATTCCTTTTATTTTGTTTTAAAGCTTCCCTTCCAATGAAATGGAGAAAGATCGCAAGATTAATTTCAGGTATGACAGACCCTCTCCCACTCTGACAAACAGAGTGGGAGATATTTAGTTAAAAGTTGATTTAAAAAAGTGTTTTCTTGACTTGATTTGCAAAGCTGGCGCCGCCGTCGCAGGCGGTGTAATGCACCTGCACCAGTACATCGTCCATATTCGCCAACAATGACGCCTGCATGTCATCCGCTTTCAATATGTTGCCATCAATATGTTCATCCACAGAACGCGGGAAGGTAAGCGTCCATTTGGATACCGCACCAGTGCCTTCAAACGATAGATAGCGCTCATCCTCCAAACGCAGCTCAAAACTACCAGAGTCATTCAGACCAGAAGAAAGCGCTACTTGCTGGCTGGCACGCAGATTAGTGACAATATGCGTCGCATTACCCTCTTTATCTGTCGAATCATTGAGATATTTAACACCGCCGATATCTGCTGCAAGCAGTGTACTGCTGCTCGTTTGAGTAAGCGTTGCTTTCACGTTCTGATACGGCCCAATCAGCGTCGGCAATGTCACTGACACGGTTTTAATCTGGCGCAAATAGTGTCCCGGATAGTCGTTGTCAAACAGCTTTTCGCTTAATGTAAAGTCGACTTTGCCCTCAGTTTTTAACTTACCAAAGCCATCATTACCCAATAAGCTTTTGAGCGACACAGTACGGATCACATTAAGACGGCGCTCATGACGAGCCAAATAGGCGGCTTCCATCTGATGCAAATTGAGTTGCAGTGTCTCCCCTACTTGCAGACCACGATAATGGTCATTCCAGGTACCGGTCTGGATAAAAGTGGCAGCGTAGTCCCCCAATTCATACTGCCAGCACGCCTGAGCAGAAAGACAAAGGGCAACCACAGCGTCGTATGCTTGATAGTACAGCGCGGATAATTGACCACTTAACCACTGGTATAAGGTTGCCTTGGTGAAGCGAGTAGTTAGGTAAGTCAACATGGTTCGAATTTGTACCTGCTGCGCCTTCGCCTGTTGCAAGGAAGTCTGAGCCGCTTTTTCGCGCACCGCCAGCGCATCCAACTGTTTCTGTAATGCTTCGATCTCAGACTGTGCCTGCTGGTACTGGATTTGCCACTCTTCACGGCGGCGACGGTAATTCTCCGTGGTTGCCAGACGCTCGGCTACTACGCTGGTGGCTTGACCAGCAGCCATCAACCCGATGGCAATCGCTTCCGTTACCCCCTCGTAGCGCGAACCGCCATCAGCCAAACCGAAGATATTAGGAATCACTTTCAGCGCCCCACTGGCAGTTTGTACGCCAGTGGAAGAAGAAATCAGGGATTGGGCTGAAGTTTGGGTATCCATCACCAGTTGTTCCGCGCTGGAGATATTGTTTTGATACAGCGTGTAATAGTGGTCATGGCGCTGTTGCGCCGTAGCCTGACTGGCTTGCAACGCCAGACGATCTGCGGCTAATCCATCCAACGCCTGTTGTTGCAACGTAATGGCATAGCTGGACATATCCAACAATTGCTGTTGCGCCAACTCCTCTTGACCGGCCCGTTCGCTACGCTCCAACAAGCTAAGCAGGTTCTGACCAAAACCGGTCAACGTCCCCACGGCGCTATAAGCCCGAGGCAACATAGCGCTGAAACGGTATGGCGGTACCGTCAACATTGCGCCACTGACACCATTCGCCAAAGTGCCGGACTGAGCACGCTGAGCCAACAGCGCTACCGGATCAGCCGGCGCAGCATACAACGGCAGTGAAAGCGGCTTGCCATCAACGGTCAGGTTATGACGCAGATTGTATAACCGAGCATCCAACGTATCCCAGTGAGACAACATCAGGACATTGAGCGGTTCGTTAAAGTAGCCATTATCCGCCAGTTTCAAGTGGCTAATGTTATTGCCCAGTAACGCGGGTAAAACAGTATCACTGTTAGCTAACTGGTGCTCGAAGTCACGTAAAGCCGTTTTTTGCCCGGCTGCCAAGGTATCCAAAGTTTGTGGTGTCCAGGCGCTACTCAGCGACACATCCGGCCGAGGCCCTAACAATTCAGCGGCCAGATTGTAATAGACACGGGCCTGAGTCAGACCATCACGAGTCAATTGGCGATACCACATATCTCCCTGAGCAATTAGATTGCTGACATAAGCGATAAATACCGCTTTCTGGTATATCACCGGATGAGCATAAGCCTGAGCATCGGGATCAATCGGATCACCCAAATGACGTGAAAGATCGCTGTGTCCTTCAACCAACGGGCGTACATTCCAATAAGCTGGAGCATTGTGTGGCTTGTTTTTCATCGCCGGATCAAAGATGTAATGCAAACTCTTTTGTGCTGGCGAAAATTGCTGTTCGTTGGCAAAACGGGTAGCAACCAGAAACGGCAAATGAAAGAACAATTCCCAGAAATAGAGACCATTTGAGCCATTAAAGTCCATTGGTTCACTTTTGCCGTCATTAACTAAATCAGCTTCCAAAGAAGGATCTGCCTGCAAGGTGTAATCCAGCAAACTATCCAGCCCTAAATTTGCCTTTTCAATCAAGGTACGCACAAAGGTAGTGTTAAGGCGGGTTTTCGCAGGTAATGATGAGGTCCAGAAATCCAAATATTGCACCAAACCACGTTTGCTATCGTAACGGGAAATCAATCGCGGAATGGCATCCGGCGCTTTGCTATCTTGCAACGCAACATACACGTTAAACCACTTACTGACCCAAGAATAGGCCCCTTTTTTCCCTGATGGGCGGTCATAATGATCCCACACAACATTCAAACAAACTTGTAGGTAGTTTTTATTCGGATCAGTGGAGAAATCCGCCTCGGACAGGGTATAGGTTGTAGAATAGGTCGCACCGCTGGCAAGTTTGAAAGTTTGATCACTGTAGCGTTTAAACAGATTGCGCCCATCCGCCGTCTCAGCATTGATTTCCTGATAGAATTTGCGGTTATCGGCGATTTTCTTGAAGTTTTTTATATAAGTGAGATGACCAGCACCTGCGAAAAAAGCAATCAAGGTATCAGTACTAATAGCATAATTTATTGCACCGGACCAATCCCCCAAACGTGTACCATCCGGAATATACAGGTTATAACTGCTAGGATCATCCCCTACCCAAGCGATACCGCCATTTTTCACAGTAACAGAATGGTGTCCATAAAGCAGGAATATGGAACTCCATGCATCATCAACGGGCTGGTTTATATCCCATGTTCCATTAGGAATAGACCCTCCACCATAACCTTGGGGATAATAGGTGATTACTGCATTATGGAAGCTGTAATAGTCTTCATCATCGTAATCCAGGTAAAAACCCTCGTCCCCAGTCCATGAAAAACCATAACCAGACGTAGAATTGTTCTCTCTGTCAGCACTCCCAAACGTATGGCGGTTAATAAAATCCCCATTGGTCGTGGTCTGGATATGGAGGGTCAGGCCATCTTGATCGATATCCACATAGGCACCGGTAGTCCCCTGCTTCAAGTCATCAACTTTACCTACCCAACCCGTATTTTCGGGATCTTCTGTCGGCTTGCCCGGAACAACTTTAGTAATCACATACTTTTTATCGTATACCGCAAATTGCAGGCAGTTCTGATCATTCGTTTCATCACGGTAAGTACTGAACAAAAAATTCTTACTCAATGGCCTGAGAATATGGCGATTGAAAGCTGAGTCACAATACAGATAACCATAAATAGCGGGTTTATTCTTTCTATTGGCCCCATCACCTTCAAATTGACGCACGAACACCCCCAACATTAGGCGGCCATACGGATTACTGTCAGTTTCCTCTGTCGGGTCAATACTAAAATCGGTGGTAGCCAGCAAATTGACCTGCCGCAGTGTAGTCTTCGATTCATCAATCAGCAGGCTGGATCGCTGTGTTTCTGAGCTTTCACCTGCTTGTTGCGTCATCAGCGTGGTAGTATTTGGTGCCGTCCAGGTATCATCGTAGCGTTTATAGCCAAACTTTATGCTGTAAGCATGGGTCTTACCGATATCTTTGCCGTCAGCACCCTTTTGCACTGCCGGGTCACGCTCAACCCAAGCCACATACAGCCGGTCGTTATAAAATACCGGGCGAACCGTATGTTCCAGCACCGTATCACCAGACAGCGGCAAGGTGATTTCCTGCCAATCATTCCAACAATTTGGCGTTACTGGATTTCCCGCCGGATCTTGACGATTTTTACTCAAATCCATCTGACGCCAGTAGTATCGATATGGTTTGGTAGTGGTACGGCCGATAAAATAGTAAATGGCCTGATCAAATTTATCCTGATTAATATAACCACTAAGTACATACAGATTACTCACCGCCTCAAACTCATTGAGATACGCCAGAACTGCGTCCTGAACCCGATCCGGATCGAGCCGATTCTGGTTTAAAGTCGTCTCCAACTCTGAGAAATAATGGCTTTTTTCCTGCCGAGTGATGGGAGAAATGTAGTTTTCAGCATAATTTCTAACCTCAGCCCCCGCAGCCCAGACTGCATATTGATTATCATTGTCGCGCCATTCGTTAGCGGTGGAGGGTTCCATCGCCTGACGCCCCGGTTCAGAGCCGTTGACCAGACGAGTCATATATTGCTGTATACTGGCAATCGCTTGAGCTACTCGGCTGGTCTCAACCTCATCAGCCACTTCCGGGTCAATCAGCAAGTATTCGTACAAATCTTCCACGGTCACTGGCTGACCATCGACGCCTTTCAAGGCTGGCGCCACAAAGTTCATATAGCCGGTCACCAGCGCATCACGCTGAGATTCATTCAGTTGCTTTTCCATTGTCGATAACATAATTACACCTGCCTTACTTAAATGGCGGTTTAGAATCGGCCCGATTGGGCCATACGGAAAAATCAGATTCACCTATTCAGGTGGCGAACTTCTGCCATGTTCAACGGCTATCCTTGACATGAGATACACCGGCCACCAGCGCCTGACCGGTGCTTTGCCAAAGGGAATAATCACTGTCACGGCTCAGGGCATAGCCTTGCTGTTGCTGTGCAACGCCAAGACCCGTCTGGTTTTGTGCCTGTTGCAGACGCAGAAGCGTATCCAGTTGCGGTGTAGTTTTGGCAATCCCGCTCAATACCGCCCAAGCGGCTTGCAGCTCATTAGCCTCCCAACCCAACAGTGTCGCCAACGTCTGTGCAGCATCAGATTGGCTCAACGGCGCGGCAGCATTAGCCGAACGCAGATAGGTCAATACATCATTTTCCGTACCACTACCGGCTTTCCCCACCTGGAACAGCAAATCGCTGTAACGGCTTAAGGTATACAGCATCCACAAACTGATATCGGTTACCGTTTCTGCGGAAGCGCTAAAATAGGCTGGATAATCCAGCAAGGTTTGCACCATTGCAGGACTCAAGGTGAATTGTTGGGTTAACAAGGAACGGCGTACCACTTCACGTAATTGATTCAGATAGTCAGCAGGAATATCGGCAGCGGTCTTAACGGTATCTTTCAATGCCCAAGTCGTACTAAGCCACTGATAGACAGTTTTTCCACTCCAACGCAACAACAATGCAGGCAATGACTGACTCACATTCAGGGTCTGCGCCAATAAACTGACAGCGACACCTTGCTGAGTTTGCTGTACTTGATTCAACGTATTCTTCAGAGTGGTAATTGCCAGCTTCTTATCTATATCAGACAAGCTTTGTATATTGACCACTGTTGTTATAACACTTTCTACACCGGCATCGGTCACCAAACCAATCTTATCGATAAGCGGATTACTACCCGCCGAGAGCAGAGCAAACCAGTCAATGGCGTGACCGTTGGTATCAACTAATGGCGCGCCGCTACGGGATAACAATGTTGCATCCACAAATGTACTGCCCAGGTTCTGCCATACCTGACGGATAAAATTCAATTGATCGTCAGTACCCTGACCGGTAAAGGTAGAATTGCTACTCAACAGTAAAAGTAAGGTTTCAACAGGTAAATCATGCTGTTGTTGCCATTGAGCGATCGCACTTAGCGCTTGCAACAAACTCAGAATATCCGCCGCCAATGGGGAATCCTTTTGCGGTACCGTGATTGTCGGTTTTCCTGCCAATTGCTGCCAGACGATGTCTGTACCTGCATCCAATCGGTCAACCAAGGCACAGAAAGCCTCTGGATCTATCCCCAATGTACGCGCCAGATTAGCCAGACGGTAGAACGCCGACACCACAAACAGATCACAATTGAGCGTACTTTGTGTGACATTCCCCTGTCGGCGAGCAATATTATCCGCCAATAACAGGAACTGACGATGATTGAGGCCCAGTGCAGTGCTGATATGTTTGACACGCGCCCCATCTCCCCCGGTAGTCGATGTATAGACAAAATCATGATCATCCACCACAAACGGCGTATCAAAGGCGCCGGCGGAATTAAACACCTGATCTAAGAACGAGGTTGCTGGTGTAATGGCAAACGGAGTCACTACGCGCAACCAGCCAGCAAATTGCTTGGCGGTAACACCGTATTTCGCCTGATAATGTTTGAACACTCCCAACAGACGCAGCGTATTGTCGTTCATCAACAGCGCACTATTTCCTGCTTCCGCATCCATAGCAGAAGTCACCAACAGGTCAATATCCTCATAGGGCAGATTCAGCCATTTTTGCAGGCGCACGATGCGGTTGATACGGTCCAACTTGTCATCGGTCAGATTGTTAACCGTCAGAGCAAAATGCGCCTCCGCGCCACTGCGACTCAAGGTAATCGCCTCTGGTTTACCGGCATGAATGAAACGGGCGCCGTAAGCAAATGGCGTCGCTGCCGTGTCGCCAGTGCTCGCATTATCAGACTTAACCACCGTAGCCCCCCCGACAGTTGAACTCAACATCAGTTCTACCTGAGGCACAGTCAAATTTGTTCGGCCAGTCAGTATGGTCATATCGCTGAAACTGTTCTTCGTCAGCGAACTGTCACCATAATTTAGCTGATAGAAATCCTGACCGACGGTTTCTGTAATGATTTTCTGCTGCTCTGGCGAAAGCTGACTCGCCATGATTTGCAGTCGGGTCAAAGCACTGGCAGTCGTATCGCTCAATTTTCCTTTTGCTGTTGCCCAGAAGTTTTGCGGCAAATCCAGCGTCTGCGGCAAGGTGACATCTTGCAACGTGGTACCTAATACCGACTGAGCTGTCTGAATCTGCTGGTGACCATAATGATACGGCAGATTATTCGGATAACGAGTGGTGGAAAGTTTGGCGTTTACCGCTTCCAGATCAGCCAGACTTAGTTTCTTCTGAATGGCCTTGGATAGAATTTCATTAACCAACTGTAATTGCGGTATAACCTCATTGATCGCTTTATCATTAATTAACAAAGCGCCCAAATCAGGACGACGTTCCGCCAACGTATTCATAATGGCGCCGGCGCCATTCTTTTCCTGCTCAAGGGCCAATTGATAAATATGAGTCAGATAAGCTACCGGGGCATCATTCGCTTCCGGCGAGCCGCTAGGCGCTTTATCTTTCCAGCCAGTGTTTGCATCAAGGAACTGATTGGCATAATCCGGGCCTGATACAGAGAACGGACTTCTTAAGCTAAACTGAACAGCTTCACTAAGAGAATTACGGCGAAAATGGTGTAACACCTGATGAGCATAGCCCACCGCCAGATCATACATTTTTTCAGCATTGCGCCCTAAATCAGCACGATGCTCACGAATAAAACGCTCACGCGGCATACGTACCACATCAAACACGGAGGCATAACCAAGGTTAGTCAATTTACCGGGTAGATTATGGATCTCTTCGGTGCGGGAAATCAGGGGACTGGCGAGTTGATTCATACGGACTCCTGAATTGAGGTTTATCATGAGAAGCAAGTTTGTTTTTTTCGTGCAAAAAAATAATCACCATTGTTATATGTAAGAAAGGCACCAGAACAAACACACGCCTTTAGAACATCAGGTCTCTTAACCTTCTAAAAACGCTACACAGTGATGATGTGTGAGGAAAAATATAATAAATCACAAAACTTGCTTACCTTAAAAAACAAAATACAGACAATAAAATAACTTTACCTTTATATAATTATTTAGAGTAAATATTTACTTATATTGATGATTAATTTACAGAATAATTAATAATAGTTTACAAGAGCTTACTTTTAATAAGGTAATACCCAGTGTGCTGGAATATTAATGCATGACGGTGACAATGGCAGGAAAATAGTCTTTTATATCAATGTGATGAATATTCCTGGCATGTTTTCATTATTTTTTTAAACAATATATACCCTATGGATTTCAAGATGCATCGCGACGGCAAGGGAACGAATCCCCGGGAGCATAGATAACTATGTGACCGGGGTGAGTGAGTGCAGCCAACAAAGAGGCAACTTGAAAGATAACGGGTATATTCTATTGAAGGGTAATGAATAGTTCTTCCTCAGCCACGGGCCTGATATTGGCAAGCCCGTCCTGAGTAACGATTTCATCGACAATAATATTAAAATCAGCTTCATCAGGTATATTCCAATTCCTCCTGTTGAATCAGGTGTGTATTTCTACCTACTCGCCTTAAATCACGAAGAGCGGTTTCTTTTTTGGCGATACGCATCGGCCCCCGGCTTTCCAGCGTTCCTTTCAGAATTTCGCTTAGCTTCCTGTTCGTGTGCGTAATCTCAATGACGCCCCAAGGCGTTTCAAACTCTCCTGATCTGCCTGTTGACATGATTGTGAGTCTATCGATAGGGATTTGCGAGATAACTCCATACTGGGACAGCGCAGACTCAAGGCTGATGTAGTTATATTCTCCACGCCTGATATTGATTGCGATACTTTCCAGCGGATACGCTCCCAAGCTCACGCGAGCATTTGCATAAATCCCTTTGGTGATGCGCACCAATAACCCCGCTTTGATAAGACGGTCAACGGATTTCTTCAATGTTCGTAACGTTTCATCAGCAAAAATGACTTCCAAATCCCGCAAAAGAAAGATGTTTTTACCCATCTTACTGAATTCGTCTAATGTTTTAATTGCAGTGACCTTATCCAATTCTCCATCTCCACATTAAATCCCTTTTAATGGGTGTTTTGTGTGAACATAAATCAGTGAAGACGGATCTGGTTTCGTTTTATAAGTGATCAACCCTTCATCAAAAATTTCCTGATAAGACTTACCTAAACTATTAATTAACTCTTCAACGTTGATAGTCATTATTTATATAACCTCCGTTCTTGATTTAGCCAATTCATTTAAGGTTTAACCTTTCAGACTGTTCGCAAATGAATTGGCTTTAAGAAAGAATCTTCCATCTATATATTAATTACCAACTCACGTCTAATGTAGGTAAGAAAGTCACCGAGTTAACCTGTTCACGTAAATCATAAGAAATCTGCATACTGATTTCGTCTGTGAAACGATATAAATCTTTCCAACCAAACTGCCTTTTTAAAATTTGCCTTGGTGGTATTGATTTAATCGGATCACCTAAATTTTCTTTAACCCATTCCCTATCCTTAGAATGTTTCAATGGTGATGGCAATTCATTTGGGAATATAAATGAAGCTTTATCGTCGCTAAGCAACCTTAAAGTAATTTCGTTTAATATTTTACTACTCCGTTCAAACGATAAAAAAATCCCCTCTTTCACCATATCAATACCAATATTAAGTACCCCAGGAGGACCACTTGGTTTACTTCTATAAGTGATCAACCCTTCATCAAAAATTTCCTGATAGGTTTTACCTAAACTATTAATTAGGGCTTCAACGTTGATAGTCATTATTTATATCACCTCAGCTCTTGATTCAGCCAATTCATCTGAGACTTAACTTTCCAAGCTGTTCGCAAATGAATTGGCTTTCAAAAATAACCACCCATATATTGTTGATTACCAACGTACTTCTGATGTGGGTAAGAATGCAATTGATTTCACTTGTTCCAGCAGATCGTAATCAACCTGCATACTGGTTGGTATGCGAAAATCCAAAACAGTGTATAAATCAGCCCATCCAAATTGACGCTTCATTATTACCTCTGGAGGCTGTGATTTTTCAGGCTCCCCAAACTGCTCATGAACCCACTGTCGTGACATTTGAGACACTAAAGGAGATGGTAACTCATTCGGAAATTGATATAAGGGTTTCTTTTCATCAAATAGAGTCAATGTAATTTCTTTTAAACGCTTTCCCTCGCGATAAAACGCCAGAAAAACTCCCTCTCTTACCATATCCAGACATACCACTTCATCACCAGAGAAACCTGATGGCTTAGTTTTATAAGGAATTAATCCTTCATCAAAAATTTCCTGATAGGTTTTACCTAAACTATTAATTAATGCTTCAACGTTGATTGTCATTATTTATATCACCTCAGCTCTTGATTTAGCCAATTCATCTGAAATTTAACCTTCCAAACTGCTCGCAAATGAATTGGCTTTTAAAAATAATCTCCCATCCATTGTTGATTACCAACGTACTTCTGATGTGGATAAGAATGCAATTGACTTCACTTGTTCCAACAAATCGTAATCAACCTGCATACTAGTTGGTATCCGAAAATCCAATAACGTATACAGTTCCGTCCAACCAACATCCTTCTTTAGAAATTTTCTCGGCGGAAGAGCCTTTTCAGGACTACCAAACTGCTCATGAACCCATTCCCTAGTCATCAAAGGCTTCAAGGGAGAAGGTAATTCATTAGGAAATTGATATAAAGGTCTCTTCTGATCAAGCAGAAAAAGCTCTACAGCAAATAAAACCTTACCATCTCTTTTAAAAGCTAAATGCATACCTTCTTTAGCCATATTCAGAGTAATATCTGGATCTCCGGGGTACCCTGTTGGTTTCGTTTTATAAGGGATTAATCCTTCATCAAAAATTTCCTGATAAGACTTACCTAAACTATTAATTAGGGCTTCAACGTTGATAGTCATTACTTATATAATTCCTGCTCTTGACTCAGATAATTAATCTTCAATTTAATCTTTCAAGTGTTAATTAATGAATTAGCTCTCAAAAAAGCCTTCCCTTTTTACTGACTACCAACGTACTTCACTCGTAGGTAGAAATGTAACTCGACTAACTCGATCTAGAACATCGTGCGATATTTGCATACCAATTTCTGATTTACCCTGATAGAAATAAAGATATGTCCAACCAAATTTATATGTCAATGCTTCAAATGGAGGCGCTGATTTAATTGGTTTACCTAAATTCTCATCCACCCATTGGCGGCTCATTTCCTTAATTAAGGGATATGGCATGTTGTTAGGAAAAACAAAATTGGGGCGCTCAGGTATAAGTAAAGTTAAAGTCATCTCTATGAATGTCTTAGTTTCTCGATCAAATGATAAGAAAACCCCCTCTTTTACCATATCTAGCGATATTGTTTTATCACCAGAAAAACCTCTTGGTTTAGTCTTATAAGTAATTAAGCCCTTATCAAAAATTTCCTGATAAGTTTTGCCTAAACTATTAATTAACGCTTCAACGTTGATAGTCATTATTTATATAACCTCTGCTCCTGATTTAGCCAATTCATCTGAGACTTAACTTTCCAAGCTGCTTGCAAATGAATTGGCATTCAAAGATAACCGTCCATCTATTGTTGATTACCAACGGACTTCTGAAGTGGGTAAAAAAGTCACCAATCTGACCCGTTCCAGCAAATCGTAATCAACTTGCATGCTAGTTGGAATACGAAAATCCAATAAGGTATATAACTCAGTCCAGCCAATTTCTTTAGTTAACCTTTTCCTTGGTGGAAGTGATTTTTCAGGTTCACCAAAATGTTCATGAATCCATTGACGGAACATTATGGGAATTAATGGTGATGGTAGTTCATTTGGAAATTGGTATGAATCTTTTTTCTCATCAATCAAGATAAGCCCTATCGCAAATAAAACCTTGTTATCCCTCCTAAAAGCAAGATGTACACCTTCTTTAATCATATGCAGGGATATTTCAGGATCTCCAGGATATCCTGTTGGTTTAGTTTTATAAGGAATCAACCCTTCATCAAAAATTTCCTGATAGGTTTTCCCCAAACTATTAATTAACGCTTCAATGTTGGTCGCCATTATTTATATAATTCCTGTTTCTGATTAATTTTATGCATCTTCGATCTAGCTTCTTCAAGTTGGTCTTCTGTTGCACCATACTGCTTCAACGCTGGTTTTATAGCATCAAAATCCCGGTCAACCGCAGAGCGTAAATCCTTTGAATCCTGTCCTATCCGAGCTGGAGTATTTCGTCCACCATAAGTCATACTGAGTTTTCGATGTACTTCGGCAGGAATAATGATAGCGGCAACATCTTTAGCCATAGCATCAATTTCAAAAGGTTGAGCATCTGGGTACATCTTCTGCAATCTCGCTCGAACCGCAGCAGCCGAAGGCATATGATCCGCATGTGTTCCATTTCTTAGCCTGCCCGCAAAGTTTCTATACAAATCCACTTCAAATAATTTCACCGGCGGTTTACTCAAATACACATACACCGGCGGCATATTCGGAATGGGGAATACCAGAATATAATCGCGGAAATCCTTCTCTTCCGGCATCGGCAACGATTCAATATCACTGCCTACTTTATCCGGGATCGGCAACACGGTTATTTGCGACGGAATAAACGGCTGTTCTTCATTCCCGGTATGCGTTGGAACCTGAAATTCCTGCTCGTTCGGCGTCCATAAAATTGTCGGCCGGGTTTCTCCCGGTTCCCAGAACTCGTAATTACCCGTGGTCCGATTCAGCGTCATCATGCGAACCGGCACTTTATCCAGACCGCCTTCCGGGCTGACGTGATATCCCTGAACCGTCATCCTGCCGCTTTTTTCATCTCTGATCCAGCGAAAACGTACACGAGTTGGTGCTTTACCGTACTGTTCCGCTATCTGTCTCAGGCGATACGGATCTAAGTAATCCTCTTCCCCCTGATTCAAAGATGGTGAATAAAACAGTCCCATTAACCCAACCGTTACCGGATTCGGCGCAGCCAGCCAACGTCCAGCACTGATAGCGCCGCCACCAATGTAACGCATCGCCAGCGTCTCGCCTTCCGCTACCGCGCTACGGGCAGTGGCGGCCACAGCGGTAGCAGCCGCTTCGGCATTATCTTTTCCACTACGAAACCATCGCTTATACCACGGTAATTTTTTATCCCGCGGCTTATCCGGTTCTGGCGGGTGTTTCTTATCCTGCGGAGGTGGTTCAGGTTTTTGCGCCGAGGCTGGAGCAGGAGATGACGGCACCTGATATATCGCCATTCTGCCAAAATTATCTGCCGGTTCAGGTTCAGTTCCGGCATCGGTACACCCTTTACCTCGTTGGCAGGACTTCGTAAACACCGGTATCGGCGGCGGAGGGGTCGGCGTTACAGGCGGCTCTGGCTGAATACCACCCGCTTCCTTTGTCGGCGAGGAGAAACGCTGCATCACTATATTCGCTGGAGCGACAACTCGGTCAGCAGCCTTATCCTGCTTCTCATAACTGTCCATCTCAGAATTAATAAATCGGGCCCGACAGGGGCAAGTACTGACACTATCCAGCGTGCCAGCCAGCTTACGCCCCATGTCAAACACATCGGATACACCACCGACAATTGTATAAGTACCGGGATGTTTGCCACAGGTAACCTTATCCCCTTCACGGGCCGTTGCTCGCCCATTGAATGTCATGGTGTGGTCACCGGTAATAATCTGACCGCCGCAAGTTGTTTTATCACCAACGAGCAGGAAATATCCTATTGCCATCTATTCACATCTCCATTGATTCACCGTATGAAGAGTGGCTTTAATTGAAATCATCATGTCATTGCCACTTATGGATTAATAAGTGATCAATGGTGCAATGAATTTCACTTAAAAATATATAGGAATATTCTGAAATTTAGAGAAATGTGGTTGATTAATGCCCGCAATTCACCATTAATTGCAACAATTTATATACAATTACATAACAAACATGAGAATCACGAATAAATTGAATATCCGTTCAAAGTGCTGACCAAAAGACCAACACTTTGTCAATCATCTGTAAAACTATTTAGGTTTTGACGAACTTTACTTGATTACCTCTGATAATTGCAGGAAGGCTATGCGCCCGCACAAGCAAACATGCTTTGCTGGTGCAAACGACGAGCAAACTGACAATTTAAGGTCAACTCTTTCTTGCTATGTCCCCGAACCAATAAAGCTTCCCAATGGTGATGATGACCTGGCACAAACCCGGTACAGGCAAATCCCGCCTGCTGCAAAATTTCCATTGCCTGAAGAGTCCCTTCTCCTACCGGCAGTTTCACATAGACCAGTTTGTTTGCCGGTAACTCCGCCACCTCTTTTACCCGCTCAGTTGTTTGCTTTTCTATCCACACTTCCAACCGACAGCCATGATTGGTTATACGGATATCTGCATCAGCCAACTCCTCCGGTTGCAGAGGTTCTTGACCAAACACTTGAGTCACCGATGTCAACCACCTTTGCCAACCGGAAGGCCAATGTAACTCTGGAAACGGCCAGCTTTGTAAAGGTAAACAACCCAGTACGATGCTTTCCGGTCGTGCCTGATCAAACGGTGATGTTACATAGTCCGGCAGCAATCCCGTAGTGTGAAACCCCAGATTTTGGGCCAGACGCTGACTGTGGTTATGCGACGACACTTGTTTAATCGTGAGTATGCTTAGCCCCATTTTCTTAGCCTGCTCACACAAATATCGACCCAATACAGTAGCAATACCCTGCCCACGCGCCTGTGGATGCACCACGATCAATGCCAGTTCAGCGCTTAATGGACAACTTTCATCCCGCCACAGCGCCGCATGCCCCAACACTTGTCCATCCTGTACCGCAACGGCGGAATACCACCGTTTTGCCGCGTTATAGCGACCAAGCATGGTAGGTAAATAGACTTCCGGGTAGACATAATCTTCACCATAAACCGCCCGAAACAACGTACTAACACCGGTAGCGTCCTCTTCCCGGAATAATCGAATTAATGGTATTCCTGGATTCATGCTCATGCTGCCTTCTCTTCAGCACCATAACCACGATGATCAACTACCCGCATCAATTTACCGGAGCGTGGATGAGTGACCATATTTTCCAAAGCGCAGTAAGTAACCTCCACATGCAGTAATCCCTGATCACATAACTTTGCCATAGCGGGTTGTGCCGCCAACAATGTCTGGTGTACTGATGTTGTGGATGGCGCCAATGATGGATCGCCAGCTAACAATAGTTCTATCTTATCTATGCCGCCCTGACGGCTCAGCAATAACTGCCAAGCCAGTATGCCCTCTTGCTGTCGTAGTAAACGCGCAATATGGTCAGGAAAAATGGACAGTGAGCACACTCGCACTCGGTGAGCGCCGCCCGCTCGCCCCTGCAAAGCGAATTTGCGGCGCGGCTGCCCCGGCGCTTCACACCAACAGGCCATGTCACCGGTAGGATAGCGGATAACCGGCATCAAACGCCGTTGCAAGTTGGTCACAACCAATAGGCCATTTTGTCCGGGCGCCGTAATCGGCTGACCATTGGATTCGTCAATAATTTCGACAATGGTATCCTTATCAAAAACCCGATGTTCGCCGTAACAGCAATCGGGAGACGCCGACCCAATGAGACCCGCATCAACGCTGGCGCAACCAACTGAACCAATACGCGCATTAGGAAATACATGGCTCAACAGTGTCAATTGCTCCGGAAACAGGCTTTCACCGCCGTACAACAGACGATCAATGCCGGGCATAGACTGGCCGCACTGCTGCAAAGTGCTAGCGAAACGTAATAGTTGCACCGTTACCCCGGCCAGAACATTAATCCCCAAGCTGACAATCGCATCGGCCAGCGCCCGATCATCAACTGACCAGGTAAACGGATACTCCACCACCGGCACCGGTGAATAGGACAAAGCGCCGTGAATAAACAATAAACTGGTATACAAATCACCAGCCACAAACAGATTAGCTACACGGTCGCCAGGCTGTAATTGCTGTGCCAGCCCTTGACCAAATGCGCGTACAAAAGCACGCCATTCGCTACAACTGAACACCGACATCCGACCATCACTGGTAGAGCCGCCGGTTTTAAACACATGACCACCGTTAACAGGGCCGGTTAACACCGGCCAATTTTCCAGCGACTGCGATTGCTGCCAATAGTCAGCAGGATTGATCAATGGCAGATCAGTTAACGTCCAACCAGATCGAGGCAGATCACGATAAAGATCTTTAAAAAAAGGAGCATGATTGCGGGCGTACTCAACCAAATCGCGTAATGATAGTGTCATGATTTACCCAAAAAGTAGTATTATCGGTCTCAGAATCGGCTATCCAGCACCAGCGGCGTTTTGCCGCTTTGCGGATGACGATGGAACTGTCCAGCAGGTGTAGGGATAACTTCCAATTGCAGTAATCCACCGCTGACAACCTGATTCATCATCTTATGTTGCAACAGATGCGCACGTACCTGATCAACATCCCCGTCGGCTAATATATGGATATAATCACAACCACTGGAGTTGTTCCCTACCAGCCACTGCACCGGAAACGGCAGCCCGGCTGATAATTCTGTTGGGTTCAAAAAAATAGAACCTACCCGTAATAACACACCATGACGACCTCCCAGTTTAAACCGCGGCGCTGGTAATCCGCAGGCACAAGGGCCAGAAAGCCAATAACCTAAGTCGCCTACATCGTAACGCTGAACCTTCTGCCCTTCCCGAGCCAGAGGGGTAAACACCAATCGACCGGTTTCCCCTGTCGGAACAGGCTGATCACTATCAAGAGCCAAGATTTCCAACCATTGAATATCAGATAACAGATGGAACTCTCCCTCTTGGCAACAAGCACAAGCATGACCTAACGGACCCGCATCCACGGAACCGTAAATCGCCGAGCGAATTATCTGTACGCCAAAACTGGACAGAAACCGACGCCGCTCTTCACCAATATGCTCACCACCAGTAAAAATTTTGCGTATCCCGCCATAAGCGCGCAACGCAGCTTCTTCACATTCAAACAATCGGTGTACAGTACTTGACATTCCCGCCAGCGTATTCACCCCTTGAGTGACAATAAAGTGCCGGATTTGGCTAAAATCATCGTCTATTGGGCCACCCATCGGGTAATGAGGCACGGATAATTTATCCAGCATAGAGAAGAAACTCATCAAACCGCCATACAAGTTACTACCATAAAACAAATTCATTACCCGGTCTTGTGATGGTTCCAGACCCGCAGCAAACAAACCATCTGCCGCAGCCTGCATTTGACAGTGATAATCTCGATGGCTGAAACCCGACAGCTTTGGCTCGCCAGTACTGCCGCCGCTACGGAAAAACACTTGTGCTTTCGCCGTCATACCGCCGCTCTGAAACTTGGCTTTATCCATCACTGGAATCCCTGCCAGCTCCGGCGGATTGGCCGACAATTTATCCAACGTGACATGGCTTGGCAGTTGTTCAGCTTTCAAATTGACGGAGACGCGCCGCGCCAGCCGAGTCAATGCATAAACACCATCATGGGGCTCACCCTCATAGCCATCATGCATCTCTCCTGCCTGACATATCCGGCTAACACCAGCGGCCAGCAACTGACGACTCAACATCGGCAGCTCTTTTTCTTTCGCTATCAAAGCACAACTTTGCAAATAAACACGCCACGGCAATAAAATCTCAACCAATTGCGCACGTGGAGCCGGACGAACTTGCAAAGTACGGAACAGAGGCGATGGCGCAAGCTCTTGACACTGTGTCCAGGCTACTCGCCAACCATTGCCTTTTTCTACTGAACCGCGAAGATCAGCAAAAGTGTGATCCAACTGTAAGAATGCCATTTGACTACTGATTTCCGCCGCTTCCTGTATGTCCGGCTGTAAGGCTGGCCATACTGGCGCTCGTCGTTCCAGTGCGGCGGCCACAGCACTAACCACCTGCCGTAAGACGTTCTCGTCAGTGCTATCGACCAATAAACACTGTGGACTGGAACACGCTTGTTGGTCAAAACGGCAAACATCATCAGCCACTGCATCGTAATCAGCATCACTGGCAACCATCGGATCTAAATAAGCAAAACTGATACGATGCCCCCAATCTATCCAACGGCAACCGGGCCGTAATTGACTACGGATAGCGGTCAGAGCGCTATTACTGCCCCAAGCGGATACGGCATCAGCACACGCCAGTAATTCTGATAATTGATCTGACGGCAAAGGCAATACGGATATATAAGGCGCCAACGTGCCGCTCAGGTCATGGCGTAGGAACTCAGCCAATATCTGCGCATTAAGGCCGTTATCACTGCTACTAGGACGTAACCAGTTGACATTACCCACTAGCAAGCTCTCTAACACTGCCATAAATGGCAGCAAAGGCGCGTTGGCCGGCGTAATATGCACGACCAGCCCCAATGGTCGCCAAGTTTCAAAACGGGGCTGCGTATAATCAAAGCGACGCAAAGAAAAGGGTTGTTCTCCCAGTTCGTGCCGCAACTTTGCCTCTAAAGAATCGCGATGACAGAAACGACGTAACTCGGTGATTGCGGCTGTATCCAGCTTAAGCTTAGCAGCAACCGTATCGAGACCATCAACAAAGCGCTCAGCACACGCTAATATCTGTTGTACACTTGGGGGACAAGCCAGCGCCTCAGCCAAATTACCTTTCAGTTCCGCCAATACGGCAGCAGGCTCCAAGTCAGAGATAACCTTACCATTCACTAAATACATTTCAGGACTCCTTTATCAACTCAGAAGCGGCGATCGCACAACTGCGGCTTTTACTGGTACCGGCACGACCTAGTAACTCAAACCAATCGGTAGCTAACTCACAACCACATTCAGCGGCCGGATGCAGCACCGCCAAATCGCTCACCACAATACTGTGTGCCGGGCTGGAAGTGATATAGGGTGATATCAGATGCAGAAAACCTGACTTGCCATAGGGTTGAACCGCCATGTTGGCCGTATCGCGGATATAGGCTCTGGCATAGGTCGGCACATGAAAATGGTGATTTCGGCACTCAACATAAGGCACAGGATGTTCAACCGAGCCGTAACCATCCCGGCACCGCTCGTCAGGAATACCCAGTTGTTCCCCCAAACGCTGATACAGTAAGGATTTTGGAATGGCTTTATCGGCGTGGGTTTTCCAGCCTCCACCTAAAAATACCAGTGACTCAGGATGAAACTGCACCGGCGGCAACCCCATTTCCTGCATCCGTTCCAGTGTAAACCACAAGAATGCCGGAAAGCCCAAGATACGCACCGGCAGCCCTTGGGCAGCAAACTCTTGTAAGGATCGAATGACGCCAAAAGGATCAAACTCATTGCTTTTTCCATTGTGGCGCAATGCATAATAAGCTTGATTTATCGGCGCATATTTACATAGATACTGATCGGTATACGCGGTTCCCAACGTAACCGTGCCGGCAGGTTCATAACTTAGCAGCAAATAATTGCACGGCTGCTGCGGCGTATTCCAACCGTAATACTCGAAAATCCGTTCAACCATATTTTGAGCTGCATGCATACTACGAGCATCGTAACGCATACGGCTCTTTTGGCCGGTTGTCCCAGAAGAAGTCAACTCCAATGCATTCCTACCAGTGGCGCTGAGCAACAACTGGCGTTTGAAATAATTAGCGAAAATAGGCGGCAAACGCGACCAATCGTCCAGTTTCTCCAGTCTTTCCACTTCCAGACCGTTAGCCTTCAACCACAGGGAATAACCGGGAGTATTTTCGCAGTGGTATAGCGTCAACTCACGCATGGCAGCATCAAATAGTTGGTCGCAAACAGCATCGACTCGATAAGGATGCTCAAACGCGCAAAGGGCGTCAACATAAGCAAGAGAGGTCAAAAGTCATCTCCAGAAATTAAAGAAAAAAGGGCATTTACTCCCTTAAAATAATAGGTACGTTGTTTCAACCTCCAGCAAGTAAAGCCCGCCGAAGAAAAAATGACGACATGTTGAATACAACTCCTTAACCAAATAAAAATGTGTTACCGTTTTGTAAAAAACTCACTTTTAATTTTGTTAATTCCTTGTAAATAAAAATGAAAAAATATAACAATAGTGATTTAAATAAAGGCTAATGTAATAACCAACTTATACCTAATAACCTTCTCAACGAGTTTAATCGTCATTATTTACACATTAATAACGCCAAAATGAACACATAATTACTTATCAAATATGAATTTATAATCAATATTTAACATTTGACAAACAAATATAATGCTAAAATCTCTACGATATTTATATAATTAATAGTTAGCATGATAATCAATAACGTTACTTCTTTAATTCTCGTCAATTATTTAAACAGAAGAAATCTCTAAACCCGAAATAAAACCATTAAACCCAAGGAAATAAGATTATTATTTTCAGTGAGAAAACTATTTCAGGTAAAACATTATATGGTCTATTTCTATTCAATGATGAGCAATTTTCAGAATTATTCACAATATAATAATAAATACAGATAAATAATCTACATTTATATTATACCCGTCATCTTTCAAGTTGCCTCTTTGTTGGCTGCACTCACTCACCCCGGTCACATAGTTATCTATGCTCCCGGGGATTCGCTCCCTTGCCGTCGCGATGCATCTTGAAATCCATTGGGTATATACCCTTCATCTTTCAAGCTGCTGCTTTGTTGGCTGCTTTCACTCACCCCAGTCACATCGTTATCTATGCTCCTGGGGATTCGTTCACTTGCCGCCGCGCTGCAACTCGAAATCTATTAGGTATATTCCATGTGGTACTTCTTAATATTATCATTAACAATATTGATTACATTTTTTTGGCGCATCAAATCATTCATTGGTTCAAAGGACAGCAATACACTTTTCGCACCACACTTTTCAATTGCCAACTTAGCCGCAGTTATACACTCCGTATAATTTCCGACAGCGTTTTCCGCAATTATTTCTTCAAGTTTATCTTCGAAATTTTCATTAGGGTGCATTTCAAGAACATAATCACGGATAAATGCACGTGTCTCTTGTTTAGCTTTCTTACTATCTTCGTTATAGTTAACTAATATCATTAACTGATGGTCTATCGCTGATAGGTCAACGTCATATTTATCAGCAACGGCTTTATATCTTTCAGCATATTCATATCTAACATCATTAGAATCATCCCACTTAAAGATGAGAGGAATACCTTTTTTGGCCGCCCACTCAACAATATGATGACTCGTTGCTGTTACATATTTCCGAGGTCCGCCGGGCGTATAAGCATGGGGGTTTACAGATATTTTCGGGAAACTATAAAAGTCGTTATCTGGATTACAATAGCCTGTTGTTAAAGCATCGTTAATGATTTCATAACACTCTTCAAATAGTTGCTGCTGATATTCAACCGGGCGATTAAAAAAATGCATTTCATCTTTTTTTTCGCAATCACTAAACCCTAAAATAAATCTTCCTTCACTTAACTGATCCAATAAGCAAGCTTCCTCCGCTATTCGGACAGGATGATGAGTTGTAATGATGTGATTCAATGAACCAACTTTAATTTTCTCCGTTAAACCGAGCAAAAAACCAGAAACAGTCAGAGGAGCACCGACAACACCATTACCTGAAAAATGATTTTCATACACTAAAATCTGGTCAAAATTCAACTTGTCAACATACTCCGTTATTTCCTGCATGCTAACTATACTTTGTTCTTGATCAGTTGTTGAATTGATGAAGTTAAGGAAGAACAATCCAAATTTCATTTCTTTCTCCTTAGCTAATATAATAGCGAACGTTGTTTTTCTTTAAGAAATGGCATGACATCAGACTGGAAGAGCTTCATGGAAGCAATAATTTCATCTACAGTTCCATTAGCTTCAAACCCACAACAAATATTTGATATTCCTGTGGCATCAATGTCTTTTTGAATTATGTCAATACATTCCTGCGGCGTTCCCACGGGATTGATTTCATAGCTGTAATCAATACGGCGATTAGTATCTTTATGTCCTTTTAATACAAAGTCACGCCACTGCCCTTTATTGAAATCATAACCTCTTGTTTGGTCTGAATCATCAAAAATGGTCGTGGCATTCACATAAGAATCATACCAATGTCCCAGAAATTTCCGACAAATCTCTTTCGCTTTAATTGAGTCATGATCTACAGATGTTATATATGATAAGCAATGGTCGATATTATGAATATCATGCCCATATTCTTGAGCCACTTCATTATAGAGCTCAAGTTGTGCTTTCTTTTCGTTAGTATTTATAATCCAACTTAATATCATCGGTAAACCAAATTGAGCGGCCCACTCAGTCGTCGAAGCTGATTCAGCGACCACATAAACAGGTGCGCCGCCTTTACTATATGCCGTGGGGTTTACTTTTACCTTATGGAACTTGATATGTTCATTATCAGCTTCCACATATCCCTCTGTCATGCCATTCTTTATTAGCCCGTACCAGCACTCCGCTAAGGCGCGACTGTTATTCATATCTGTGCCGAATACGCGAAAATCCTTGTTGTAAAGCCCCCGACAAATACCAAACCGAAATCGTCCTTTTGACATTTGATCCAATAAATTCACATCTTCAAGTTGGCGTACTGGATGGGCTGTGGGAAGAACAATAGCGGCAGTCCCTACATTCAGTTTTTTAGTCGCGCCAAGTAAATATGCAGCAGCGACATAAGGGTTACCAAGCAAACCAAACTCCGTGAAATGATGCTCCAGTAACCATACGGTATCAAAACCACACTCCTCAGAAATGCGACCTAATTTAACCAAACGTTTCATTACCTCTGTTTGAGAAAATTGGGGAGGTTGGTATGTAAGCAAAAAATTTCCAAATTTCATAGAGAGTCCTTATATTGCTATTTGAGTGATAGCATTAACTATCCATCCCAATAGGTTTTAAGACAGAGAAATTACTTGATTTTCAATTTCAATTTTCATTCGGCGTTCATTGACTGTCGCAATAGTTAGATGTTCAAATGACGGTTCAATAATATCAACATCAATATCCAGACGATCATTATCCATCGCGATAGCAGCTTTCGTAACCGATTGATAAAAATTGCGCAGGACCACTAAGTTTTCACTCAAGTCATGCGAACTTCCTAATAAAGAATATATCTTGCATCGATTACTACGAATATTTGATAACAATGTGACAACTTCATCTTGTTTGACCCAATTATCGTTATTTGCAGTAAAAGCAATAAACGGTATATCAAGATACATCATGTTATTAATTGTAGAAGTTAAATCTTCCCAGCCAAAATCAAGACAATCTCTCGCAAAGACTTCAGCACCCAATTTATGACCTTCAAAATCTAGATTATTCGGCAATTCATCAATGGGTAAGCTGAGATAATCAAACCCTAAAGCTCTTTCAAGAGAATACCTTAAGTTAACAACACCGACCGCAGTGATTAAAAACGAAGCATTGATTTCAGATAGGCTTGCATAAGCTATCCGCGCAGATAAGCTTGAAGCCAACATACCGAAATTATTTATTTTTCGTGTAGTTAACCAATCAACCACTGCCAACAAGCTCTGTTTTCCTATAGACATTGTAAATTCATCAATTGTCCCTGAACTCAATCCAACGTGGTGAAGCGAATCATAACGGATCACATGAAATCCATTCCGCGATAAATATTCCGCCAGACCAGCAAAATGATCCATCCTTCGGGCAAAACCAGACGCGATAATAATGGCATTCTTTCTCTTCGGACTGTTTTCTTCTGGCAGCGTTTCCCAAACATGAATTTTTTTATTTCCTTCAACACAAATAACGTGGTCGATGGTTTTATATTTTAATTCATTTTCCATACTTTTTACCTATTATGGGACAAATACAAGGAACTTATCTTCTTCCAGGAATCGAGTCTGTTCTATTTCAACCGCAACATCCTTGGCCGTATAGTTAGATGGCCTTTCATGAGAAATATATGTCACTAATCGTTGTAGCGGTCTCATTCCGTCATGAGATCCACCAACGCGAAATATATTATTCATTCCTGCTTCTACAATCCTTTGCGCACCTTTTAATGCTAACGCATCTCGATATTTAAATGATGACTCCCAAGGAAAAATAGATATGGTTTGCGTCTTATTTTTTTGAACATAAGGCAATATTTGCTCAATATTATCGACGTGATGAAGGTACACACATCTACCAAGTGGTTGATTAAATTCCACACCTGCATTTGACTCAATAATCATCCAACGTTGATGAATATCCGCCTCTACTTTTAATCCGGCAAACAAGCTTTCTTTTTGAACTAAAGAATAGGCCGCCTTTTCATCAAAATCTTTTTTGGCATTCGGTAATATATGCGCATATAGATTAAGTTTTTCTATCAACGCTAACTTAAATTCCTCATAATGACTTCCCATGTAATATATGTTTTGGGCAGAAAAACAAGCTCGCTGATCGTAAAAACAAACATCATGAGCCGCACCTGTCGCTGCGGACGTCAAATCAACAGGATTATCGATAATACAAAAACTCTTTTTAGAGCTAAATTTAATCACATCAGCATAGGATGGCGCATGCTCTACAGCCCAATTAATTGCATCTGGCCCTCCCCAGGCGACAATAACATCCGCATGTTGCATAATTCCTTTTGCGAGTGAGGTATCACCTTGGTGGGGCCAATATACAACAGATAAAGAGCGCGTTATCGGATGATTAGGATCTACATCGATAAAACTTAACGCTAATGCATTAGCTGTAAAAGGATCGGTTGACGATGTTTTTATAATGCACTGATTTTTAGTTAAAATTGCACGTAATATAGACATGATCCCGGATAATGGGACATTACCTGCCAACAGATGTACAGATTTACCTTTCGGAAAAGCCTTAATATAACTCTCATCCTGAGGTAGCCATTCATCCATAATATGGCGAGAACCAAGTTCATTTTCTACAACATCATAAAGGCCGCCTTTAGAACATAAAATCATAGATATCCAATTGGCCTCTAGCTTGGCCATTTCTTCTGAATATCCCATATATTTTTTTAAGTCACGAATGTATGTCCGACGTCTTGAATATTCTTCATTTTTCCATCTTTGCCCTACCGTATAGAGAAAATTGACAATGTTATGCAATCGTAATTTATTATTTTCATTATAATCAATAATGTTTTTCACATGAAAATCATTCAATATTGGTAGGTAAACACTATTATCACCAAAATTAATGGATTGCACTAAATCATCACTTTCGGGAAAGATTTCAACCTGGCCGTTAATAATGAATGAAATTTTTTTAGTCATATTCGCCATCCATTTAATGGGGGTAATTCCAATTTAAGTTGTTGTTTAACTATCTTGCTAACTATCTATGCTCCCGGGGATTCGCTCCCTTGCCGTCGCGATGCATCTTGAAATCCATTGGGTATATATTTTTGTGTTATGACGATGTAAACAACAAATATATAGGAAATCAGATTCTGATTACGTGGTTCCAAGCCTGTAACTTTCGTCATAATTATGATAATAATCTAAATTTTCTAATCAAGGTTTTTAATCTGACTGAATGAATCGTCAATATAATGCCTATTCCAGTTTTAATATCTGTTAAAATAGCAAAGGAAAATTTTCATATCAACAAGATTTGTTAATAAAAAGTTCAAATTAAAAGAGTCACGCTCTTCTCTAATGCGTGATAATATTTATGTAAATTATTATCCTGAGTATTATTTCGCAAATACCGACAGAAATAGATTGAATAGCAATCTAATTTTCACCGGCAGATTTTTAAAGAAGAGCTTAAATTCAAAATACCTGAGCTTTTTATTTGTATATGCCTTTATAACCCTCCAATTAAAACAATAAATTTATACCCGTCATCTTTCAAGTTGCCTCTTTGTTGGCTGCGCTCACTCACCCCGGTCACATAGTTATCTATGCTCCCGGGGATTCACTCCCTTGCCGCCGCGATGCATCTTGAAATCCATAGGGTATAGCTATTTTTTGAGGTGTGCTGCGGCTCGTCTCACAGCATCATAGTAGCTGGCTGGTAACGTTCCCATACGCGGCGTAATAGGGATTGGCAGCGCACGCCAAGCTGGCGCAACGTCAAACCAGTTAGAATCATAAAACAGTTTTACTTCGTTATTTAGGTTAAATTTTGTGTCGTAAGCAAGGCCTGTCAGTTCAAAATCGGCGTCCGTTGTCTGAATAAGAAATTCGCCTGGGTTAATCTGATGGGTTTTCTGTGAAGCGCCGTAGACCACAATCACCGCGTGATCAGTAGGGGATACAGCAATGACTAACGCCGGTCGAGGTTTCGGTCCCGGCATCCCGACGCTTTCAAGAAACCGGCACCACACAATGCTGCCGATAGTGGCAAGGGGAGTAAACCTGATCGTTTTGTGCTGCTGTGCCATCATTGCCTCTCGATCAGAACAGGCGTTGAGTGAAGTTATCATCCGCGATGTCGCTAGCGGCGCTCGCCTCACGGACGGCACAGATCTGCTCATTGCTCAATGGTCCGTCATCTTTCTCGTAGTGCGGTAGGTACCGATCTGCAAAGTTGCGCAAGGCAAGGTGTGCGATCTCAGTTTTACTCATACCAGTGACTTTAACCAGTTCATCGAGCGTCCCGGCGCTAATCCCAGTGGGCGTATCCTGACTACGTAAGCGGATCAAGAAACTGGCTGTGGTTTTTCCTTGGGTATTGTGCATGGTGTATTCTCCGAGTCATGACAAAACAATGTATATCAATTCCATATCATGATAGCATATTGATATACAATCACTAAATGACCATCACTCACTCAACGCTGTGCACCACCACAGTATCGCCTTCACTTACGAAATTCAGTAACTCGAATTTGTACAGATTGTACTTCCGCAACAGGTACACTGTGGATTATTCAGCTTATGATCATTATCTCAGTAACTTCTTTACACCCGAAAAACATAAGATATACTTATCAATAAAGAATAAAAAAATGGGGGGATAAATATGTACATATCATCAGTAGAGACATATCTTCCGGGCACTAACATAACGAATGAAGAACTCGGTAAATTAATTAATTTCAAGTCACAGTTAATAGAAAAACTATTTGGTAATTATGGACGACATTTTTCAACCGATATACTGACAGGTAAGGTTAACAGTAATACATCCGATCTCATCTCAATAGTTTTAAAAAAACTAATAGAGAGAAATAAAAACAGTTATCATGACATTGATTTTATTATAACATCAACTGCAACACCTGATTATTTATTGCCAACTAGCATCAATGAAGCATGCTACAAGTTAGGGATAAAAAATATTGAAACCTATCAGATCATAGGAGGATGCTCAGGAGCTGTACAAGCATTAAACCTGGCAAAATATATATTAGAAAGCGGCTTTCATAAAAAAGGAATCGTAATAGGGGTTGAATGCTCAAATAAATTTCTTAATGTATTTGATTCGGGCAATCAAAAAATAGACACCAGAGAAGTCGTAAATTATGTTCTCTTTGGTGATGGTGTGGGAGGCTGCATTCTATCTGGCGAGGAAACAAGAAACTCTCTAACAGTAAATGAAGTTAGTTACAAATACATAGGACTGAATGAAAAAATAGGTCAACTCGCTAACTGGAAGGGAACGCGGGAAAATATGAACTACTCCCCTATGTTACAAGAAGAATATAAATTAATTGAAAAAATAGTTCCGGAACTTATCGAAGATAGTTTTAAATCATTTTTAAGTGAGAATAACCTAAAAATATCGGACAAGATGTGGCTAATGCCGCCACAGTTATCTGGAAAAATGGTTGATGTAATATGTAATAAAATCGAATTTCCTAAAACACATATTTTATCCAAGGTCGCTGATATAGGAAATTGTGCAAATGCAGCTTTATTCTTTCAGTTAAAAGAGTTTTTTGATGTAGCAAACGACGGTGAGGATGGTATAGCTATATCTATAGAATCATCTCGTTGGTTAACATCAAGAGTTCATGTAAAAAAAGGAGGTGCATATGCCAAATAGTATTTTAAACAAAATGATTTCAGGAAAATCTATAGAGCAAGGCTCTAAGCAAATTATAAATAGTTTAGCTCTTTGCAATCTCAGCCACAAAGCATTACAACCTATACTAAATTATGAAGCCACAAATCTGAATATCCATTTAAGATTTATGGAAGCTGATTACAGCAATTATTTATCATATGTGTCATTAAACCAATCTATAATAAAAGATTTCAATCCAGATATTGCCTTAATTATTCATGACGAATCATTTTATCTCGATGAATATGGCACATGCAAACCGATAGATGATGTAAAACAAAATATTGACAATATAAAACTGGATGTAAAAAGAGTTATCGATATATTTTACGATCTCGGAATAGATAAAGCTAAATTCTTTGTGTCATCATTACCCTACCGCGCTCATAACCTTAATCAATATCTAAGCCTCGATGACAGAAAAACCTTTCAGAGGCTGGTTTATAAATTTACCGAACACATAGAAAATAGCAGTTCTGTATTTCAAATTATAAACCTGAATGAGTTTAATAGTAACACCACAGAGAATATATATAAAACACATAACACGGTTGCGTCTTTAGAGTTTTTAAATTATGTTGCAACAGAGACAATAAAATTATTAAAGCTAATTTCTGGTAAATCCTTGAAATGTATAATCACAGATTTAGATAATACATTATGGGATGGTATTATAGCTGAAGATGGTTTAGACAATATTCTGACTTCACAAAAGGCCAACGATTTTAATATTTATCAAAGATGGCTATTAAGGATGTACGAGCAGGGTATTATTCTGGCAATAGCGAGTAAAAACGATGAGGTCATTGTAAGAGAAGCCTTTGATAAAGCTAATGGTAAATTAAAAATAGACTGGGATAAATTTTCTTTTACATCAATTAACTGGAATAGAAAAAGTGATAACATAAAGGGAATATGTAAACATCTAAATATCAACCCAGAGCATGTTCTTTTTATAGATGACACAAGGTATGAATGTGAAGAAGTTAAATTGAATGTTCCCGGCATTACTGTCTTTGAGTTTTCAAATAACATAATGGAAAATATCAAAAAAATATTAAGTTTCGATTATTTTATCAAGAGTAAATTAACAGACTCAGATAGAATAAGAAACATAACATTTTCCCAAAATAAATTACGCGAAAAAATTCGCATTGCATCAAAAGACAATAGCGATTTCTTAAAAAGTCTGAACACAACTTTAACTTTTACAACACATCCAGAGCCATATATTGAAAGAATTTCTGAATTAACATTAAGAACGAACCAATTTAATATGACAACAATAAGAATGAATATAAAAGAGGTAAGAGACTTTCTTGCAGTAAGCTCCAATAAAATTGTCGTATTCTCATGTAGAGACAATTTGGGTGATTATGGAGTTATTGGATGTGCATTTCTGTCTTTCTTTGAGAAAACATGTTTAATAGAAAATATCGCAATGAGTTGCCGAATATTCGAACGACAAGTTGAATTTGGCATAATGGATATAATCGTACACATTGCTAAAAAAAAGTATTGTGAGTTATTCACGGCCAAATATACAGAAACAAACAAAAATAAAAAATTTAAAGATTTTTATAAGAAATGCGGTTTTCTAAACAAAACAGATTATTTATACCAAGTTAATTTATCGGAAATAAAGATTTCTGACAAACACACTTATGTGAATATTGAAGGAGTCCCAAATGAAATCTGATAATTTTTTGACATTTTTAAAGGATAAAACCGGTATGCAGTTTGAATCAAGTGACCTTGATTGTAATCTTTCAAATCTTGACGGCTGGGATTCATTAACCTTTGTGTATATGATAATAAAATTAGAAAATGAGAAAAATATCAAATTTGAAATTGAGAAATTATTAGAATGCAGAAATTTGCGCGAAATCCTTGAGGCGATGAACAATGAAATTAACAAAAATACAAAGTAACAGAAAACAGACTCTAATTTTTTTAGATATCGTAAATGGAATTAAGGGGGTTACTCTTGTAACAAAAATAAATATATCACCTTGTAAAATGAGTTATGCAACATCAGTATTAATTAAAGCAATTGGTGAGACGCTCAAAGAATTCAGACATCTTAACTGTATGGTGAAATATGGTAGTAGCATAAGACTAATTAATATGGAAGCAATCAACGCAAGGTTAACCATATCCAAAGAAGACGAATCGCAAGAAGGTATTTATACTTACACTATTGAAAACGCAGATAAAAAATCAACAAATACTATATACGAAGAGATATCTTTAATAAAAAAAGAAGGACTCAAAAAACAGACTTCCTATAGGAAAATCAGATTGATACAGAAACTTCCACTGTTTATAGGAAGATTGTTATCTAAGTGGTTGATATTAAACCCTAAAAATCAAGCATCTCTGTTTGGTAGTTTCACTGTAACATCCTTCGGTAAGGAAAGTCAGAATCTTTGCATCCCTATATCCGGTTCTACATTTACATTTACTCTGGGTTGTCCAGAACAGACAGAAAAAGACGTATATAGCTGTAATTTAGTTATGGTTTTTGACCACAGAGTACTTGATGGTGTCGAAGCCTCAAGATTTCTTAATAAAGTAAAATCTAATTTTATGGAATACGAATCAACTTTATTTTTGTGAGATAAATATGAATAAGTTAGATGAAATGAAGAATTACGTAATTTTACATGCAAAAACTTTGGGAATCTATAGAAGAGTTAGTAACTTACTTTTATCTATAGATTCATTGTCAGATGACTCATCATCTGGCTGGGGCAATGTTTTTTGGAAGGAGGCCAAAAACTCAGAAAGAAATGATAATTATAAAGAAGCATTAGGATTATATAATATTGCAAGATTCCCTTATCCAGCGACGACAATTCAACATCGTTCCTATGATGACTACATTAGCTTGTTTAAAAAAATGTATATAGCCACTCACAAACTGGAAGAAAAAATTACCTCGGACGGGCGTCAGCGATTTTATATCAAACATGGAAAAACAAAAGATATTGTAATTATATGTGGAGGAATAATTTCTTTGAAAGAGCAGTGGATAAGCGCATTAGATATTTTCCACTCTCTTAATCTTACAGTCATTTTGACTGAGATGCCATGTGTTGGTGAAAATGAAATAAACTTTAACATTGAATCATTTAGCATGTTTTCAGACATACTTAATGTAATAGATTTTTCACATGAAAACCGGTGTCATTTACTGGCGATGAGTTTTAGTGGTTACATCGCATTGAAGAATAGTTGTATCGATGACAGAATCAACACTATAACTATGGTTGGTGCGCCTATATATGATCTCTACCACAATGTTAAAGCATTTAAAAATTTACCAAAAATAACCAAAGATGTTTTGATAAATAATATTAATAAAATCAACCAAGAAAAAATATACACAGATGCTGAGCTATTTAACTTTCTGGACAATGAATTTACTCCTGTTGAAAAGGTAAATAAAGGTCTAAAAGTTTTTTATTTGCAAAGTAAATATGATGAAGTTATTTCTTTAACAGAAACATTACATTTAGAAAATAAGTGTTCATTTTTCAATAAACTATGCTTGCCCGATGTTCATGGATCACCAAACCACCATAAGACAGTAATTTTTTATATTATTTGGAGTGTACTTAAATCTATGAACAAGAAAGTATGCACCAGGATTTTATTAATTACCATGATATTTACATCAAAAATTATATATAGATTTAAAACTATTTTTAATAATGATTGATTGTCCGCGATGAATGACGGCTATATTGCCTGATATTAAGTGGAAATTGACCTTCCAAGAAAGTAACTCAAGCTTACTTTGATGAAATGTTTACGATAGTGGTTAACACTCTTGGTTTAGTTACAGGCTCGCCGACGTAGATATTCCGTTACTTAAAAATTACAAAAGTATCTCATCAATAAACTCAGCAGCTGCATATAAACTATCAAAGAGCTATCAGTAAAATAATCTCTATTTTGCAAATAAAAAGGATGTGTTCCCATATCATCAAATATCATCTCCAGATATTCTTTTAAAATGACAAGGAAACACATTTGATCCAAAAATTAATTAGCTAACATTTTAATCAAGACGCCATCAGGGTTATTCTTTCCAAACGACAAATCCCTCAATATAAAGCTTATCCAGCGAGGTTTTCAAAAATGTCTCTATTGCAATCTCAGGTGACATAATAAGCGGCTGTCCTCTAACGTTAAATGAAGTATTCACCAGACAGCCATAACCCGTTATCTTCTGTACCTCTTTCAATAAGCGCCAAAAAGTTGCGTTAAAAGTACGTTCAACAAGCTGAATACGTGCCGTGCCATCAGCATGAACAATACCTGAAACCGGTCCTATCATTTCTGGTTTTACTTTGGCAGTGCAAAGCATATATCGAGTCGGCATTAAATTGCGTGTCTCGAAAATAGTGTCGCAATCTTCATCCAAAATTGCCGGAGCAAATGGGCGGAAAGCCTCTCGGAATTTCACTGTACTGTTAATTCTGTCCTTTATCCCTTCACCTGCTGGTAACGCTAAAATCGAACGGTTACCTAGTGCTCTTGGACCAAATTCCATCCGGTCATGGAACCAAGCAATGATTTTATCTTCTGCAATATCTTTAGCCGCAGAAATAAAATAATCATTATTCAATCCCAGATAACGCCATTTCATTCCCGCATTGCCGCCATGTCGGAATAATACATTACGCACTTCATCCGTTGAAAAACGCGGACCGAGATAAGGATTAAAGTAAGGATCTACATCATTGTGGTATTTACCCGCCACAAAAAGCGCGGCTCCCAAAGCTGAACCATCATCGCCCGATGCCGGTTGAATAAAGACGTTTTTCACCCCATCAAGCTGACAAAGGACTTGATTGGCTTTGCAGTTTAAGAATGATCCTCCGGCAAGACAAAGTGACGTTTCACCGGTTTTTTGCAGCCAATAGGTAACTAATTGTTTCAGCAACAGTGTAAATTTTTCCTGTAATCCGGCAGCAAAATCTTGATGCACATCCAGCACAGCGTCATCTTCACTTCTCGGCGTAAACCCGAACATATCGCTCAATTGCGCCATTGCAGCGGGAAAACCATATTCCGCATCGTCAAATGCTTGCGATAACCAGTTTATCTGTATCGTTCCATTCTCTGCATCGAATTGAGCCAATTTATTGAAAATATCACGATATCGCTCAGGGTTACCATATGCGGCAAGTCCCATGACTTTATATTCATCGCTATTAAATACAAAGCCAAGGAACCGGGTACAGATAGAATAAAACATGCCTAATGAAGAACTAATTGGCTGGCTATATAATTTCTGGAATTGCTGGTCTTTAGCAAGATAAACGCTTAAGGATTCTATTTCACCCATACCGTCTGAAATAATACACAATGCAGATGGGAAGCCACTGGGATAAAAGGAGGATGCCGCATGAGCCAAATGATGATCTACCCCTTGAAAACGTGATTCGATATTCTGCCATCCCTCAGCAGCCAATGCATTAATCACGGTTTTTCCACTAAAAACCTCATCGAATAATTTTTCATTCGACATGAAAAAACGACGATAATTATCATAATTAAAGCCGTGAGCAATAATCTGTATATCATCTTGCACAAGACCCGCTTCCGCCAAACAATAGTTAATGGCATTAGCAGGAAATCGCCCTGTTCCTTTCTCTCCCGTAAAACGCTCTTCCGCAGCCGCTGCAACAATTCTTCCATCAATAATTAAACAGGCCGCACTATCGACTCCCTGACAAATACGCTCGTCTAATTTACTCACCTCTGGATTACTCTCTCGCAGAAAACGTTGCGCATTAGGAAGGCCGCTGATGCCTAATATAACCATTTTCTTCACCTCCAAATTGTTATTTTTCTTTTATAAAAATAAAACCATCCACTTTATACTAATAACCCATTTTGTATTAAACTGAATCAAATCACCTTGCCAAACAAAGTAACAACATTATTACCACCAAAACCAAATTAATTATTTTTATATATTTAAAATTATTCTTAATTTATATTTCACGAGTAATTAAATTTACATTAAAAATCCCCCGAAAAAAAACACATATCAAAAAATGCACTCCGATTAACTACCTGAAATAATTATACCTAATTAGGATAGACTCTCATTTACCCAGAAAAATAACTCATAAACAATATAAAAATAAAGATATCTGATAATCAGTTTTGGTCTCTATTCCAAATAGCGCAACCAAAGTTGGAATAATAGCCAATAACCTTTTCTCATTAAATCGATTGGCAACAATTAATCACTTAATCCCCCATCAATGCAAAGAGATGTTCCTGTAATATAGGTTGATGTACTCAACGTTCCCACACAAAAACTGGCAATTTCATCAACATCCGCCATTCGTTTTAATGCGGTGCTTCTGGCGAATTCCATCTTTTTTTCTGGAGAAATATGACGCAACATACCACCATCAACATATCCCGGCATGACAGTGTAAGCCCTAATATTAAAACGACCGTAGTCATTAGAGATGTTTTTTACCAATGCATTCATGGCTGCTTTCGAACAAGAATAAGCAGTGGCGCCTGTCTCTCCACGTAAACTTGCTGTAGAAGAAATAAATTGCATCACGCCATTACGATTCTTCATAAAATGTGGCAGCAAATATTTTGCTACTCTCGCCGCGCCAAACAAGTTGACATTGAAAACATCATGCCAACCCTCAATATCCTGAGCATGCAATAAGCCATCCAATGACATTGCCGGCGCATAGATAACCGCGTCAATACATTTCATCTTTTCAATTGCAATGTTAATGGCTTCTCTAACACTGTTATCTGACATAACATCTAAATAAATTTCTTCATTACGCGGTTTACGTGAAGTACCTAATACCTCATAGCCGCTGGCAACCGCATGCCGGCAAATTGCATTCCCAATCTCACTTGATGAGCCAATAATAAGTATCTTGCTGTTATGTTTATGCATTTAAACATTCCTACCTTATCTAATAATTATTTTCCAACAGTAACCCCTACTTTAAATAAAGCATTCAGAATAAATATCATCTAAACAAGAAAACATTTTTAACTTATATATTTTAAACTTACATACTTTTAACGCATATATTCTTAACTTACCTATTTTCAACTCATTTAATCCATATAATTCTATGAGTCACCCTAAATAATAGGGTGAGTTCTTATATCTGTCAAATTATTAATCTAATATTTAAGAGATATCAAAGCATTGGTTAAATTACATCCAAAACTATATAAAAACATTGCTCGTAAAAATATTCAATCCAGCTAATCTAATCCAGTCATAATCAATACAGGTGGCGAATGCATAATTAATTGTTTAGCTTCCTAACAATAACAATTAAAAATTGTAATCAACCCTGTTAATTAATTATATACCCAATGGATTTCAAGATGCATCGCGACGGCAAAGGAGCGAATCCCCGGGAGCATAGATAACGATGTGACCGGGGTGAGTGAGTGCAGCCAACAAAGAGGCAACTTGAAAGATGACGGGTATATTTATATGAATCGGTTAGATATTTAAAATATGCGTTTACTTTTGGTGGAGGACCACCCTGAATTATTGCACTGGTTGCAAAAAGCACTGAGTAGTGCGGGGTTTGCTGTAGATG